>JAUPKV010000344.1 GCA_030837265.1 Methanobacteriota archaeon | reverse complement strand
AGGCAATCCAGCATCTGTTCAGGCATCACCTTTGTTATTAACAAAGATAGCTAAACCGACGACTTACACAGCTGCAGGCCAGAAGATTACATACACCTATACTGTTACAAACACGGGAACTGTACCAATCAAAAATATTAAGGTTACAGACGACAAAGTTAGTGTAAAAGTAGTAGGTAGTACTCTTGCAGCAGGTCGTAGTCTTAAAGGTTCAGGTACGTACACTATAACCAAGGCTGATATGAATGCAGGTTCAGTGACCAACTCCGCAACTGCAACTGGTATGGCTGGTAGCAAGAAACTTACTTCTGCACCAGCAATAGTAACAGTAACTGCTGTCCAGAATCCGGTTCTGAAACTAACAAAGACAGCTAAACCGACGACTTATACCTCCGTTGGCCAGAAAATTAAGTACACCTATACTGTTACCAACTCCGGAAACGTACCAATTAGCGGTATTATGGTTACTGATGACAAAGTAACTGTGACTATAAGCAGTGGTACTCTTGCACCGGGTCGTAGTGTTGTAGGTACAGGTACGTATGCAATAACCCAGGCTGATATAGATGCAGGTTCAGTGAACAATATAGCTTCTGCAACCGGTACATTCAATGCGCAAACCGTTACTTCGAAACAGGTAACGATTAAAGTTAAATTGCAGGAACCCTGGACATATATAAGTGCAAAGCCAACATCTGGAAAAGCGCCGTTGACAGTCCATTTTATAGACAAAAGTAAATATAGCCCAACACAGTGGGAATGGAGCTTTGGTGATGGAGCAACATCTACTGAACGGAACCCTATACATATTTACAAAACTCCGGGTAAATATACAGTTACTCTTGTTGCAAAGAATGCTGGAGGAAGCGACTCGGATACTATAAAGAACTACATTGTCGTAACAAAAAAATAATGGTAGATTCGAACTACCATTATACTTTTTTTAAACACTTACAGATATTAACAAATGTTCAAATCTTTTTACTTTTCCTCTAGAAAACAGACAACTAAAACAAAAAATTTAAGTAACATAAATAATTAAGAAAATTCATGTCTAAAAAATGCATATACTTTTCTATGCTCCTTCTTTTGATTTTTTCTATATCGCCGTGTTTGGCTGATAGTAATGTAAAAAATGCTATGCTACAAATGACCACAACATTGGAAAATAGCGAAACTCAACTGCAGTGGAATTATGCTGAAAACATAGTTGACGGTAGAGGAATTACTTTCGGATGTATAGGATTTTGTACAGGAACTTATGATGGCAACATTTTGATTCATCACTACACGACACTGAACCCGGATAATCCACTTGCAAAGTATATCCCTGCTCTTGATATAATAGATGCAGCCCCCCACAATGATGCGGGAGGAGACGGAAACCCCAGTGTTGCTGGTCTTGACGGTTTCATTAACGATGTTCATAATTGCAATGATCCGTTATTCAAGCAAGCTCAACTATATGAACTCGATCAGTTATACTACAATCCGGCAGTTTCTATAGCTGACAGCATTGGAGCTAAGAATGCTTTAACCTTAGCATTTATTTACGATATGTGCGTTAGACATGGGAGTGATGATGCTCAATCCATGGTGAACAAGGCAACATCCCAGTGTGGTGGAACTCCGGCAAGCGGAGTCAGTGAAACTGTTTACTTCTCAAATTTGATAAGCATTAGGGATTCTGCACTTAAATCGGAAAGTTTGGGAGATACAGATAGAGATGACGGGTTCAAAAATATTCTTAACAGTGGAAATGTTGATTTAACTACACCGTTTACTTTCGTCGCATACGGAGATTCATTTACTATTACTGGAGATCTTGGTGAAGTCTCCAGTGATTTCAGTGTCCAGAAAACGACTCCTATAATTACCTGGAATAACCCTGCTGACATTACCTACGGTACAGCATTAGATAATACGCAGTTAAATGCAGAAGCTTCTGTACCGGGTACTTTTACTTATAATCCAGTGGCAGGAACTATGCTGAGCGAAGGCACATATACACTCCATATTGACTTCACACCCACCGACACTATTAATTACAATACCGTATCCAAAGATGTTACAATCAATGTAGTCAATGTACAGAGCACTACTCCTGAAATTAAATGGGGAAAACATTTACTAAGTTCGGATAAAATCAAATGCTTCACTAATTACTTTTATCAAAATACATATTTAGTGCATTGGCTGGTTAAAATTTAGTCGATATCACAACTGTGAAGATTATTTTAAAAATTATACAAAGATTATATCGAGGTTTATTTAAATTTTAAGCATAGAGTATTCTCGCTATATTCAAAAATATAAAAATTGATCGTTTAAATCACCGTTAGCTGATAAAAACAAACTAAAAATAATATAAAATAGATAAATAGTTTTAATTTCTTAAATATTTTTTATCATTCTCCTAAACTTCAATAATATATCAAAACTGACTTTTTTATGGAAAACAGGTTTCATTAATATCTGTCTGTGTGAGCACAGTCAAACACATGAAAAAATTTAAATAAGACCGTTACCTATTAATGTTGGGGGTAACATGATTAAAAAATGTTTTTCTATTTTAATGCTAACTTTTTTAATTTTTTCTATATCGCCGTGTTTGGCTGACAACAATGCAAAGAATGCAATGTTACAAATGACTACAACATTGGAAAATAGTGAAACTCAACTGCAATGGAATTTCGCTGAAAACATAGGTGACGGCAGAGGAATTACCTTCGGGTGTATTGGATTTTGTACAGGAACTTATGATGGCAATATTTTGATTCATTACTACAAGACCCTAAACCCGGATAATCCACTTGCAAAGTATATTCCTGCCCTCGATAATATAGATGCAGGCCCGCACAATGCTGCGGGAGGAGACGGAAACCCCAGTGTTGCTGGTCTTGACGGTTTCATTAACGATGTTCATAACTGTAATGATCCATTATTCAGGCAGGCTCAACTATACGAGCTTGATCAGTTATATTACAATCCGGCAGTTTCGATAACTAACAAAATCGGGGCCAAGAATGCCTTAACCTTAGCTTTTATTTACGATATGTGCGTAAGGCATGGGAGTGATGGTGCTCAATCCATGGTGAATAAGGCAACATCCCAGTGCGGTGGAACTCCGGCAAGCGGAGTCAGCGAAACTGTTTACTTATCAAAGTTGATAAGCATTAGGGATTCTGTCCTTATATCGGAAGGTTTGGGAGATACAATTAGAGATACCGGATTTAAAAATGTACTGAACAGTGGAAATGTAGATCTAATTACACCGTTTACTTTTGTCGCATACGGTGATTCATTTACTATTACTGGAGATTTAGGTGATATATCCAGTGGTACCAGTGTCCGGAAAACGACTCCTACAGTTACCTGGAATACTCCTGCTGACATTACCTGCGGTACGGAATTGAGCAAGACTCAGTTGAATGCAGTTGCTTCTGTACCTGGAACTTTTACTTATAATCCAGTAGCAAGAACTGTACTGAGTGTCGGTACTCACAAATTGCATGTTGATTTCACACCCACTGATACTGTTAAGTACAATACGGCATCAAAGGATGTTACAGTCAATGTCTTAGGGAAAACAACTGCAAATTTAGAAGCAGCATTTGACGTAACACCAACAATTGGAACCTCTCCCTTAACCATCCAGCTGACAGATAAATCTACCAATGCAGATTCGAAAAAATGGGATTT
>JAUPKV010000343.1 GCA_030837265.1 Methanobacteriota archaeon | reverse complement strand
CAGACGGTAAATTTTCATTTGAAAATGTTACTTTGCCTTTTGATATATATATAAAAGACAGTGCCAGACAATATGAAGCCATATACAAAAATATAAATACAAATAATTTGGTCTTTAACATACCTCTTTCATTCGGTGAATCAACCGGTTTTTATCTTACGGTTAACCACCTGTTTTTTTCGCCTGAAAACTGACCACTTTTTCACCTGAAAACTGACCACCCAATTTTTAAAAAACAATAAAATTATCCCTCTTTAGAAAGATAGTAATATTATATTTTTATTATTCTTTCACATTAAAGAGGAGGAAAGGTGATCAGTATGGAAGATTGGGTTACTATCAAGAATCTCAAAGCGAAAAATCCCGAAATGAGTCTACGTGAGCTATCAAGATACCTTCACGTAAGCCACAATACGGTAAAAAAAGCACTTGAGGGTGAAAGCCCCCCTGAATATATAAGATCCGAGAGAATAAATCTTAACATAGAGCCATTTAAAGAAGTTATATTTGAGATGGTAAATGTTAAAAAATTCAGAGGGTCGAGAATATTTCAAGAAATTAAATCGAAAGGATATAAAGGTGGACAAACATCCTTCTATTTTTATTTAAAGAAGATAAAAATAGATCAAAAACAGAAGTTTTTCACACCTTATGAAACAGCTCCGGCAGAGCAATCCCAGTTTGACTGGAGTCCCTATACTGTATTGATTGGCAGAAGCTTAACAAAAATACAAATATTCTCATATATCAATTGTTTCAGCCGATACCAGATATTAGAAGTATCACTGTCTCAAACACAGGGAGCAGTATTCGAAGCATTAGAAAACAGTCTCATGGAATGCAACGGAGTTCCGGGAAGGATACAAACCGATAACGCTAAAGTCTTTGTATTAAATGCTTCAAAAAGTAATTTTCAGTGGAATCCGAGATATCTTAATTTTTGCGGTCATTATGGCTTTGCACCGTCCCGCTCATCCCCCTATCATCCGTGGAGCAAAGGAAAAGTGGAAAGACCATTTGATTACATTGAAACTCATTTTATAGCAGGAAGCGAATTTGAGTCTTTCGAAGATCTTCAGTGTAAACTTAAAGTTTTTCAAAAACAAAAAAATCAAAAGCTTCATTCTACGACCAGAGCTATACCGGAAGTAATGTTTCTAAAGGAACAGCCGTCTCTAACACCTCTGCCCGGGCAAAGGTATATAGGAGTAAAAGAAGAAGTTAGAAAAGTAACTTATGACTGCCTGATATCATTCGGCGGCAGCCGGTATTCTGTTCCGTGGATGTTTGCCGGGAAACAGGTATGGATAAGAGTATCAAAGGGGTATTTACTTGAGATTTATTCGCAAACCAACAAACTTGCAGCAACTCATAAATTATCACTTGAGAAAAAATCCGTTGTCATAGAACAAGAACATTACAGGGGAAACAACTCGGATTTTGGTAATTTTGACAGATTAAAAATGAACTGTCTTTCCGTATTTCCGGATAAAGAGCTGTTTATTGAAAAACTAAAAGCAGCAAAGAGAATTAGCGCCAGATATCAACTGTTTCAAATACTTGAAGTAATGAAAATGTACAGAGAAGAAGATTTTCTTGATGCAATTAATAAATCGCTTCAATATAATGTTTTCCACAGCAGTTTTATATCAGGATATTTAGAAAAGAACTACAAACAGAAATTTAACATAAAAGAATCGTTATACCGTCAGCATATAAGTCTTTCTGATGATATAACATCTGCAAATATAAAGAGAAATATGAAAGAATATCGTTTGTTTGATGAAGATATAATCGAAGAACGTTAAAATGAAAAAACGCTTTTAAAAAACAGAAAGTGATTAACCCAACTGTTTCCCAAAGCGCTTTTTCGTGTTTTTTTGACATTGTTAAAATAATAAAAACTAAAATAACTTAAAAATATAAAATAAAATGACAGAAAATAAACTCGACGGATATTTAAAAACACTGACTTTGCATAAAATACGGGAGATATACCTGAGCGAAGCAGAATCAGCGGCAAGAACAAATCTATCCTATCAGGATTATCTCTTACGGCTGATGGAACAGCAGATATTAACAAAAATAGAGGGGTCCATCAACCGAAAGACACAGATAGCGGCTTTTCCTCAAATTAAAAGGCTGGAAGAGTTTGATTTCTCTTATCAGCCAAAAATCAATGAAAAGCTCATCAGAGAGTTAGCAGGTCTTGAATTTTTAAATAAAGCAAAGAATATAATATTTATCGGTGCTCCGGGTGTTGGTAAAACACATTTAGCAATAAGTATCGGAATTAAAGCAACTCAGGCAATGAAGAGAGTATTGTTTTACACTGCCGAGAAACTTACCGAAGAACTGGCTTCGGCAGAGGTGTCAGGACAGCTAAACAAGAAGCTTGATTTACTCTCAAGGGTTGATTTGCTGATTATTGACGAACTTGGGTACCTGACATTGAGTAAACAAACCTCGAAACTATTCTTTCAGATGGTATCAAAGAGATACGAGAAAGGTTCAATAATTGTAACTTCCAATAAGCCCTTTGAAGAATGGGGAGAGATATTTAATGATGATATTGTAGCATCGGCAATATTAGATCGCCTGCTTCATCATAGCTATCCGTTCTTAATAAATGGGAAAAGTTTTAGGTTGAAAAATATTAATAAATCTAACTAAATTTAATTAAACCGAGTGGTCAATTTTAAGCGGAATATTGGTCAATTTTCAGACGAAATTAACAACCCATTGGTTAAATAGCTCTCTATTTGAAATTTCTTGGGAAGATTGAGCATCAATACAAATTTGATTTAGATCGGAAGAGCGT
>JAUPKV010000342.1 GCA_030837265.1 Methanobacteriota archaeon | reverse complement strand
TATTACCTCATAGTTTTATCAAGGGGCTTACTATAATTATATAACCCACATATTATTACTAATACTTCTCCAATTAATACCTTTCTATATCCCTTCCCGGCCAATTGTAGTCTTGGTGACATTATGCATAAAACCTATAGAGAGTTTAACGGTAAAATTACATCCTCGACGAGTAAAGTTATTTCGGGCTTGAAAAATCCGATGCCGAGAAAAAAGGAAGTGTGGAAAAAGAGTGGACTTGGAAAAGAGTGGACTTGGAAAAGAGTGGACTTGGAAAAGAGTGGACTTGGATTACTTACACTCATTTTGTATTATGTACTTTTCTATTAGCATTATTCAGAAAAAGGTAGGCATCGAGAATTGAGTTGAACTTATTTCTGTTAGATATTTGATATTATTAGGATGCTTAACTTTTCGAGTTGTTTCTTCTGATAAGTTTCGTGCATTTTTCAATTATACTTTCATTATCTGATACTGATTCTTGATTATTCATTTTATCGCGTTTCATTTTATCGTGTTCTTTACGGGATTTCGGTATACAATTTTTTTTAGACATTATTAAACACCATAAAAAATGATTAAATCAATCCTTCTTTTCTGTATCCGTTTTTATTCATAAACATTACCATTTACTTTTTATGGAATCCAACAGTTTGGAGGAAAACATAGGATACAGGACTTACGTGGTTGAATTTAGAAATCAATAAGATTAAACTTTTAACTGTCCAATATGTAGATTTAAACTACGTGTTTATTTAGTTATTTATAACGCAGATGCTTAAGTCATATGAGAACATGCATAAGCAAGCGGTCCATATTCAAACCCTGATCCGAGAACGAAGTAGTTAAATATTAAGCTTCTACCAGAAAACCCGGGAAATAATAAAACACGAAAACCATGGTGGAAGTTTCCACCTTACACTACTGTAAATCTTATAGTAAATTCAGTCCCGTTGTCTCTTTTTAGTTCAATTTCGCCTTCTAACTGGTCTACAAGGGTGGTTATCAGTTGTATACCAAGACCGTCAGGATTTTCCAGATCAAAACTTTCAGGCATCCCTATTCCATTATCAGATACTGTCAAAATAAAACTGGTGCCCTTTAAACCCTCATCATTATTTCCTGCTTTATTATCTTTGCATTCTCGGGATTCTTCTACACAAAGTGTAATTCGAATCTCCCCTTTATCTCTGTCGACAAATGCGTATTTGAGAGCGTTTGAAACAAGTTCGTTAATGATTATACCTAATGGGATTGCAGTATCCATGTCAAGGGAAATGTTTTCTTCCAGATTCATATTTAAGCTGATGCTGGCATTTCCAAGTCTGTATGTCTGGAAAAGGTTCTTAGTGAGTTTCTTAACATACGACGAAAAGTTTAGTGTATCGAGTACTCCACCTTTGTACAGTTCCTCATGGATAAGAGCCATGGATATTACCCTGTCCTGGCTTTCTTTGAAGGCTTCAAGGATTTCCGAATCTTCAATACATCCTCGATTGTTGAACTTTTCAGCCTGAAGATCGAGCAGGGAAGAAATTACCTGAAGGTTATTCTTGATCCTGTGATGGATTTCCTGTTTGCGGGCAGTTTCTATATTTTCAAGGAACTTTTCTGTCTCTTTTCTTTCGGTCACATCATAAATCGTACCTTGGTAGAATTCCGGCTTTACATCCTCTCTCTGAATTTTCTGGTAGATTTCATTAACCCATTTGATTCTTCCGTCCCTGTGTTTTATGCGAAATTCAATTTCTTCATAATCGGAGGATGAAGAATTTCGAATCTTTTCCTCTCCTTTAAGAACGAGAGACAGGTCATCTGGGTGGATTATATCTTTCCATTTAATCCCGGACATAAACTCCTCTTCGCTATATCCTGTGATCTCTTCAACAGCCCCATTCATAAATACAGGAACAAAGTTTTCATCCAGCTGGAGAGCAATCCCATGGAGATTCTGTATGAAAGAGCGGTATTTCCTCTCACTTTCTGCAATGTTTTCTATTGCAAGTTTTGATTCCGTAATATTTTTAATTACTCCAATGGCTCTGTATACCTTCCCTTTGTCATCTTTTAGCCAGATTCCATAGTTTTCGGCATAGATGTAGTTACCATCTTTTTTTCTGAACCTGAATTCTACTTGATATTTTTTCTCTTCCTCAAGAGACTTTTTGAGGGCATCAAGCAATCCCATCCTGTCTTTAGGATGCACATGTTCTATCCAGACCGATTTATCTAAATTCTCGAACTCTTCTGGATCGTACCCTGTTACTTCCCGTATGGCTCCTGCCCACCTAACTTCACATATTTTGAAATTGAAATCGAATATAATCTGCCCTGTCTGTTCGGTTGCTATACTATATCTTTCCTCATTTTCTTGAAGCTGATTTTCTGCAATCTTGGCACTTGTAATATCTTTCAGTACTCCTATAGCCCCGTAAGGCAGACCCTCATGATCCGTAAGGCAGATCCCGGAATTTTCTATATAAATACAAGTTCCGTCTTTTTTTCTCAACCTTAATTCTTCCTTAAATCTGCCTCCGGTCTCTCTCACATTCTGGAATTTTTCGTCCATATGATTCGTATCTGCGCGATGGATATTCTTGATCCAGAAATCTTTGCCAAACTTTTGTAATTCTTCAAAACTATATCCCGTAACTTCTTCTATGGCACCTGCCCAGCTGCTCTTATCCGTTCTTGAATCATAGTCATATACCACTTGTCCTGTCTGCTCTGTGACAATCCTGTATCTTTCCTCGTTTTTCCGAAGTTCTTCTTCTGCTTTTTTACTTTTTGTTATATCTCTGGCAATAACTGAGATAGCGGTCAGCTTTCCATTGGTATCAAAAACCGGAGAAAGAGTTAGTGAGACATTTATTATCGTACCATCCTTTCTTAACCGTAAAGTCTCATAATTGCGGATATTATCTCCCTGTTTAATCAATTCAGCCAATTCTTCGGTTTCTTCAACTAATATGGATGGCTCCAGAATGGATATGGGCTTTCCCATAACTTCTCTAGCCGAATAGCCATAAGTTTGCTCTGCGCCTTTATTCCAGCTGATAATGATTCCATCAAGAGATTTGGTTATAATGGCATCGTTTGAATATTCCACGATACCTGCTAAGTTCAGTCTCTCTTCCTCTGCTATTTTACGCTTGGAACTTTCTATCTGCTCCCAGTTTCCTTTCCTTTTGATCAAAGCAAATCGATGATTTGCGATCACGTCAATGATTCCGATTGCGTTGAAGCTGTTGAGAGAATAGGTGCAAAGATCTATTATCCGGTAGTTTTCAATGATTCTGTCTATTTCTTTCTCATAATTAACGAAACCATCCCAATCTTCTTCTTTCAGCCAGAAAGTGTACTCAGTTAACCTCAAACCGTCATAGCCATTTTCCAGAGCATGGTTAAGTTTTTCAACCAAGCCATTTAAAACTCCCTCAGGATCGAAACGACCCTCTTTTAAGTACCAATGCGTGTAGGGGATGAATTCTATTTGCCCATTCTCCAGATAAGTATTAAAATTAGGAACATCCCTTCTCAGAGCTTCTTTTGCCTCTTCTATTTCCAGGGGTTGTGATGTGACCCATATGCAAAATTCGTTATTTTCCAGCCCGGTTTTAAAATAGGGAACCATTATGTCCATCAAATCTTCTTTTGTCTGGTAGAATTGGCAAAAGTGTGTTCCCCAGGGCACATCCTCAATAATATCAATACCAGAATTTCTCAGTTTTTCTCTCATTCCACATCTTCTCCGACTGAGGATGCAAAGGCAAAAACTTCGTTGTCTCCATGGCATGCGGACCCTGCCTCTCCATGTTTCATAATTTCGGATCGTCGTTATTTTGGGTCCTGGGAGTCAGTTACTGAAAACCGTAAGCATAAGGATCTTTGTTCATTTTCCGCAAATACGGAGAGATATACTCGTTTATTCAGATTTGATCAACGCACATTCCGCGATCCTTTTTGTATGGTAACAATATATACAACAATTAAAATATTAACTAGGACTTTTTATTTTATAGTCGAGTCTGTGTATAATACCACATTCTTCTAAAAGGTTTCTTTTTTAGTCATGACCTTCCTTCTTCGTGTTTTCTGATTTAATCTTCCGCTCCGTAGTCGCAATGGCATATATCTCATCGGCTTCGTTCACCAATGAGGTGGCGGTCAGCCACACTTCCACGATCCGGCCGTCCCTGGTGAATCGCTGGGTGTGGTAAGGTTCCAGAACCTCATCCTGGCTAAGCTTCTTCAGTCTGGCCAATTCTTCTTCTTTCCGGCCCTCCGGGATCAGGCTACTAATGTTCATCGTTAGTGCCTCGGCTTCACTCCAGCCGTACATATTCTCAGCCCTCGGATTCCATGCCATGATATTTCCCTCTATATCCTGCAACGTTATAGCATCGCTCGCATCGTGCACTACCACGGCCAGGCGGCGCATGGTCTCGGTTCCCTTCAGAATACCCTGTGCTCGCTTTATCTCGGTGATATCAGTAAAGGTAATCACCGCTCCCTTTATAACGTTTTCAAGGGTACGATATGGCCGGATGCGCAGCAGGTACCAC
>JAUPKV010000341.1 GCA_030837265.1 Methanobacteriota archaeon | reverse complement strand
TATTATGAAGATATAAATGCACGAAATAGCGGCTCACCAATGCGCTGCTATCTCATTCTCAATATGTTCATCATTGCCGAGAACAAAATAAAAAACCGGATTAAGCCGTAATTATACAGAGGGTGCGATTTGAACCCAGGAACTCCTACGAGACTAGGCCCTTAACCTGAAGCCTTTGACCTGGCTGGGCAACCTCGTAATTCTGCGTTATCAAGCTCCCCTCAATGTCTCTTTATGGAACTATAATTCTCCTGTTCTTGCTTTAATCATAATTAGAACAAATATTAATTAATAATCTAGTTCCTGATATTTATTTCCATTATGATTATTTAAACGAATCATAATTTATTGATTTAAAAGTTTATATAAAAATATGGAGATTACATAAAATTGACCTCATTTGTCTAATTAACTCAAATGTTTTTACCACTATACAAAAGACTAACCATAGTTTAAAAACTGTATATTAAATTGGGGTGTGTAACTTTACATAGGGGGAAAGTAAATGAAAAAAGGAGATAAAGCATATTCTCTACTTCTGGCTTCGATATTTATTCTCTTATTTTTAATTCTCTTTTTATTTATCGAATCAGCATCCACTGCACAGAGTGGCTCTTCCACTGAATATGCGTATGTGCCAAATGAGAAAACCAATGACGTTTCGATAATTAATACGACAACTAACACGGTTATCTCCACTGTACCTGTAGGAAATAATCCTGTAGGAGTTGCAGTCAATCATAATGGAACAAGAGTATATGTAACGAACTACGGTAACGACGATGATCTAGGATACACGTTCTCTATCATCAACACGGGTACCGATGAGGTTATAACCAGGCTTGTGGACGAAGGCAAAGGAATCAAACCTTTTGGAGTTGCAATCACTCCGGATGAAACGTTATATGTTTCAAGCTTTGTGACTGAAAAGGTTTACGCAATTAATCCGATAAACAATACCATTTTCGAAATAGAGGTAGGGTCCAAACCTTTTGGAGTTGCAATCACACCTGATGGAAAATGGGTATATGTGGCAAATAGTGGCAATAACACTGTCTCTGTAATTGATACAGCTACAAATAATGTTATAGATACTGTGAGTGTAGGAACCAAACCTTATGGAGTTGCAGTTTCTCCGGATGGAGCAAAAGTATATGTGACAAACCAGGGTAGTGACAATATCTCTGTAATCGATACAGTTACAAACAATGTTACAGCTACTGTGAAAGTAGTAAAATATCCTTCCGGAATTGCAGTCACCCCTGATGGAACAAAGGTGTATGTAGCAAACCATTGCAAATACGTTGGCACTGTGTCTGTAATTAATACAACCAAAAATACGGTTACAGAAAATATAATTGTAGATGAAAATCCTTGCGGGGTTTCTGTCACTCACGATGGAAAATGGGTGTATGTAACAACTGCCGGAAGCGAAAACTACTCCGGCAGTGTTTCTGTAATTAACACCACAACCAATACTGTGATCCCCAGCAGAGTGTTTGTAGGAAATCGTCCTTCTGGTATAGGTCAGTTTATAGGTTCTTTTCAAGAATCCAGAGTCGAAACCGTAATCACCTTAGCTTCTTCATCCGATCAATATCTAGTTCAATCTTTAATTGGAAAACCCATAACGCTTACGGCTAAAGTTAGTACGACATCGCAAGGAACTAAAAAACCTTCAGGCAAAGTTATTTTCATGGACGGATCAACCCCTATAGAAAATGGGATTAGAGACTTGACATCCGGACAGGCAACTCTGGATACTTCATCGCTTTCATTTGGCTCACACATCATAAGAGCGAGATATATGGGCGATACGAATTTTAGACCCAGTACATCGCCTCCTTTCCAACTAACGGTAGGCTCCAATGCATTTTGGCCACAAATCTTTTCGGGTAGTATTCTTGCAGTACTCGGAGGCATTATTGCATTACTTGTGGCAGCAATAACGAAAAAATATCTGTGACTGAAGTCCTGTTACTTTTCAAAGTGGGGAGCCTTTTAATGTAACCGCGAACTCAAGTCTGGAAAGACCTTATAATTTAACTTTGAACTCAAATGGAAATAAATCGCGTTTTAGAGATTAAAATTGAAACAAAAGGATAAGAGGGTTCTTTACCCCAACCTCAAGACCAGAGTGTTCGTGACCCTCTCGCTCCCGTTGTAAAGAACCACTTTTCTTTGAATTTCTCTTAATAACTTGTTAACTATTAATTAAATATAAAAAAGTACAAAGAAGAAATTTAGCCATTTTTAGTTTTTGGGGCACGTTCTTACCCTCCTCTAAGCATACATATTTATTAAAAATATTATATGTTTGAGACACTCAATCTACTTCCTGCTGAGTTTCAGAGGGCTTGAAACAGAACAAAATCTCTCAAAGGCTGAATAATAGAGAATAAGGAAAAATATAATTAGAAACTTTTTATTGATTATAGGAGAAAAAAGCTTGGTGCGAGAGGTGCGATTCGAACGCACGAACTCCTACAAGACTAGGCCCTCAACCTAGCGCCTTTGACCTGGCTGGGCAACCCTCGCACTTCGATGAAACAGATAAATGGG
>JAUPKV010000340.1 GCA_030837265.1 Methanobacteriota archaeon | reverse complement strand
TGTCAATCGAGGCTTAATCAGGCCCAATCCTTTTCAATGTATAGGGATAATAAATTTTTTAGTTTGTGGCGATGGGGGAGACAGAGAAGGGCCCATCGCCTCTTTAGGAGGTTATGCTGGTAGACCACTCAATTTTAGAATTCAATTGGGAGGATAATGATTGAATTCTATATACTACAGTTTTTACCCGGCAATTTAATTCTTGTTACCACTGTCTCTAACAATGGTAGTGTGTCTCTTTTCTGCATGATTTTAAGTTTGTCAAATACTCAGAGTAAGATTTTAAGCTATTTACTTGCTTTAAAACAAGATAGGCTTTTATCTATTGCTCAGACCGCTACATTTATAGATATTCTGAAATATTTCTGTATTTTTCACAAAACGGCAGTGATTAACTATGGGTCTGTTTAGGAAGCTAAGGAAAATTTTCAGCATAATTTTTGAAAGAGATTCAGTGCAAAAAGGTGATGATTTTGAAAGGTTTGTTGTGGACCTTTTTGATGAAAAATATTTCTCTATAGTGCAATGGACCACGGATATGGCAAGAAAGCATAGCAGATTCGTGGAATCTGATTGCGGTCCGGATTTAGTCCTCCGACACAGATATACGAATGAGATTTTTTGCATAGAATGTAAATTCAGATCGGGATTTTTCAAAGGTAAACTTCAGTGGTCAACATCAAAGCAGTTAGGACGGTACCGTATCTTTGAAAACAATAATGAGACTCCTTTCTATGTGGTAATAGGGCTTGGTGGCAAAGCCAGAAAGCCAAAAAGAATGTTTTGCATTCCTCTGAAAGAGATCAGGTTTCCTGCACTTGCTCCGGAATTTCTAAAAAAATTTGAACGCAATCCAAAAAAGACTTTTTTCTGGAAAAACGGAGCTTTAAAATAAATTGTGTGATTAGGAGAAGAATCTTAATTTCATTGGTTATTAAGCTCAGAAAACCGATAATATTAAAGTGTGAAAAAGGAACGGTGAAATCTTGACTGATAATATCACAGCTACTGGAGAAAGAATTTCCAATGCCATCCTGGACAATATTTACCAGCGCCGATCAGTGCGTAATTACTCCGATAAAGAGGTATCCGACGAAATTATAAAAGAAATTATCCGGGCAGGGACATATGCCCCTACAGCCGTGAATAAGCAGCCGTGGCGGTTTGTGGTCGTGAAAAACAGACAGCTCATCGAGGAATACGACGACCGGGCTAAGAAAGCTTTCCTCTCTGAATACAAAGATACTGAAAACCCGGATCTGGTCAGATACGTGCAATATTTGTCAAAACCGACAACCCGGCTCTTTTATGGGGCGCCTGTGCTCATATTGGTGTTTGCATCACCTGATGTTATAAATGATTATGACTGTGCTCTGGCAGCAGAGAACATGATGCTTGCAGCTCAATCTTTGGGGATAGGAAGTTGCTGGATTGGCCTGGCTGGAGGCCTGGGCTACGATATGGAATTCCTCAAGGAAGTTGGAGTACCTGAAGGGCACAAGCTTATTGCACCGCTGATCTTCGGATACCCGGTTAAGGAGAAACTCAAGGCACCCGCACGTAACTCCGATGTCATATTAAAATGGATTAATTAAGGAAAAGCTATTTGTTACTCTTGAATTCCCACATCTCGATTAAACCATCTACAGGGGTATCAAGAAAGTTTTCTTTGTAGCATATAATGAGTTCGTATACTGCGGAAGGATCAACTACTGTAAAAGTACTTATCCGCCTGAGAAAGTTCCTTATTGTTAAGGTTCGGGTATTGAGGATCTGGATAAGGATGCGCCTGCAGCTGGATCTTCTCAAAAAAACTAGTATTCTGGTAAAGATTAAACAAAGTCGTAATTCAAATATTATGTTTATATTCGACGGTTGTACCAAAGCTTTTTTACTTCCCGATTTAAAATTTTTTATGGGTCCTCTTATACAGCTGAATAAACTTTATTAATTTGAAAAATATATCTTGCATCCTAAGTGTCCGCACTTCGCGATGGCCTGGGCAAAAGCAGGAAAGACACTGAACAAAACATTAAACTTAGAGAAAATCAAAAGGGGCATAGCAGAGTAAAAAATATCGTTGGTTTAAACAATTCAGTGATTTTTTGAACTGTATACTTTGCGATTAGCTATTCTTTACCGGTGAGTAAATGGACGAAAATATTCAGAAGCTCAATGAAAGAGCAAGCTACTATTCTGAGCAGATCTTAACACTAAGAGCTGAAATAAAAAACAGGATAATCGGACAGGACGACATCATTGACAACATGCTTATAGCATTGGTGTCCCAGGGACATGTGCTGCTTGAGGGAGTCCCTGGACTTGCAAAGACCCTCATGGTCAGGACAATGGCAGAATGCCTTGATTGTGGTTTTGTAAGGCTTCAGTTTACACCGGATCTTTTGCCGGCAGATATAACCGGTACCAAAATCTACAACCACAACGAAGCTTCCTTTTCCACACTCAAAGGCCCGATATTTGCTAACTTCATCCTTGCCGACGAGATAAATCGTGCTCCTCCAAAAGTCCAGTCAGCATTACTAGAAGCAATGCAGGAAAGACAGGTAAGTATACAGGGAGACACCTTCAAAATTGAACGGCCTTTCCTTGTAATGGCAACGCAGAATCCGATAGAGTCCGAAGGTACCTATAAGCTCCCTGAAGCACAGGTAGACAGGTTCATGTTCAAACTTCTTATTAATTACCCTACAAAGGAAGAGGAAATTGAAATCATTGAGAGGTTTACCAGGGGTATACAGCCCCACATATCAAAGATACTCACAGCCGGACAAATTATTGAGATCCAGGATTTCAATTCCCAGATATATGCTGACGCAAAGATCAAAGAATATGTGGCACAGATCGTAGACGCAACGAGACATCCGCAAGCGTATGGTGTTGATGCTGACGGCCATATAGAATACGGAGCATCTCCGCGTGCATCCTTATGGCTTATACTTGCTGCAAAAGCACATGCAATGCTCGGAGGGCGAGGATACGTGATCCCCGAAGACATAAAAGTTGTTGCATACAGTGTGCTTCGGCACCGTATACTTCTTAACTACGAGGCGGAAGTTGAGGAGGTCACCAGCGACCAGATAATAGCAAGGATACTTAACAAAGTAAAAGTGCCTTGATTGACCAAATAAAAAATTTGCTAGTGAAGAAGTATACACATCACTATCAGGTTGTGTGCTAATGCAGCGTGCAAAAGAAGTTATTAAGCAGGTAAAACGTATAGAGATCAGCACAAAACAGCAAGTGGAGGGACTGATCACTGGAAATTATCACTCTGTATTTAAAGGCCAGGGAATTGATTTTTCTGAAATAAGAGAATATAGAGCCGGTGATGATGTCCGTACAATTGATTGGAAGGTTACTGCGAGATTCAATCATCCTTTTGTTAAAGAATTTATTGAAGAAAGAGACCTGCATGTCTATTTTGCTATAGATATGTCAGCTTCCGGAAGCTTCGGGAGTAACATTACAAAGAAGCAAAAAGCAATAGATATAGCAGCTAGCTTGATGTTTGCAGCCATGGAAAATAACGATAATGTCGGGCTTTTCATTTTTGCCGAAGGAATTGAAAAGTACGTCCCAGCCCGAAAAGGCAGGAAACATGTTCTTAAATTGCTCAGCATACTGGTTTCCTATGAGCCTGTTGCAAAAAGGACGGACATTATGAACAGTATGGAGGCTATTGCCATGCTGCTTAAAAGAAGAAGTATAGTCTTTCTAATCTCTGATTTTTGCTCCGATGACTTTTCAAAGCCTCTTAAAGTGATGAAAAACCGACATGATATAGTAGCATTAAGAGTAACTGACAAACGTGAGCAGGAACTTCCTGACGTTGGTCTTATCGAACTGGAAGATGAAGAAACTGGTGAACAATTACTGGTCGACACTTCCGATGAAGACTTCAGGACACGCTATGCAGAACTTGTCATGGAACATAGTATATCATTGCAAAGGCTGTTCAGGAAAATGAAAATAGACATGGTTGACCTTATTACGGATGAACCGTATGAAATCGCACTTAAGAAATTCTTCAGGACAAGAAAAATAAGGAGATAAAATTATGACAGGTTTTGATTCTCCTTATATTCTTATCTTCTTACTGATAATTCCGCTTATTTATTATCTGTATAAAAAGATCAGGATACGGAAAAAGAACGAAGCAATAAAATTCAGCAACCTGGCATTTATCAAATCTGCATTAGGTGACACTAATAAATCAAAAAGAGATGTACATCTTTTTTATTTGTCGTTAGTGGCCATCGGTCTGATGATAATAGGTTTTGCAAACCCTCATATCCCTCTGGAACAGGCCAAAGAAGGAGTAAATGTTGTCCTGGTAATAGATGTTTCAGGAAGTATGCAGGCACAGGATTACACTCCATCAAGGCTGGCAGCAGCAAAATCCTCGGCTGAAATATTAATTAATTCCCTTCAAAGTAAAGATTATGTGGGAATTGTCACTTTTGAATCCGGGGCTACTACTGCAGCTTACTTAAGTCCTGATAAGGAAAAAGTTATTGAAAAACTCCGCAACATCGCACCAAAAGAAGGCAGCACTGCTATCGGGGACGGACTTAGTCTTGGGATTGATATGGCTTCGTCCATTCCAAACAAGAAAAAAGTAATTATATTATTAAGCGACGGAGTGAATAATGCAGGTTATATTAGCCCCGGTGAAGCGATCCAGTATGCGAAAGCTAACAACATTCAGGTCTACACTATCGGCCTGGGTTCAAATAATAAAGTGTTACTCGGATATGACTGGTTTGGAAACCCACAGTATGCAGACCTTGATGAATCTACTCTGCAAGCTATCGCAAATGATACCGGGGGAAAGTATTTCAAATCCGTTGATGAAAAAACACTGAATGAAATTTACAAAAACATAAGTAAGAACATAAAAAGAGAAAAAGAAGAAACAAACATTAAAGATTGGTTCTTCTTTGCAGCGCTTCTGACATTACTTATCCAGATATATTACAGATACGGAAAGGGAAGGATACTGCAATGATAAAAAAGTCCATTGCCATTTTTTCACTTTTCCTGCTACTTGCACCCATAGCTTATGCCGAAGGGAACATAATATTTTCAATTCCTCAAAAGGATTACTATTTCCTGGTAGGAGAACAAGCTAATATTCCTCTTAATATAACCAATTTATATAATAATGACATAAACGGCATCCTGGGATACACAATTACACAGGAAATTAATAGCGGATCAGTTCATTTTTCAAGTTCCAATACCAAATCTACGAACCTTCCGGTAAGCAAAGGTAACTCCACAGTCAAGCTAGGGTTTGGGAGCAGCGATAAGCCTGAAACTTTAGATGTGTCTCTCAATTTCAATTACGAAAACAATGGAAGCAAAGTTGTCAGTCTTGGCGACATTGCCATACATTTTGTCGAAAAAGAGTCTGATAAACAAAATCAGGCAAATCCGATGCAGAGCTCCTCACAGGAAGCATCCGGTACGCAGCAAGCAACGGACCCGTTTTCAGAACAGGAACAGCAAATGCAGCAAACAATGCAACAGATGATCAATCAACAATCATCGATGCAAAACCCCCAGCAGGCTTCACAAAACAATCAACAGGACCAGGATACTTCAGCACTGAAAGAGCAGATGCAAAAACAGGTACAACAACAGCAGCAAATGAAGCAGCAGTTCCAGCAGCAAATTGCAGCTAACCAGGACTTCCGGAAGGCAAACCAGGAATTGTCGGGTCTTGGATACAATTTGACATCTATCAATGCTAATCCTTCATCAAATAATACGGGAACCTTTACGGCAAATTATGAAAAACAAAACGGTGATAAGGCAAGCATTCAGGGAGAAATGAATAATGGTACGATGCAGAGTCTGCAAACGGACAAAGCGGAAGACCGGCAAAAAATGAGGGACTTGCTTTCCCGGAACAAGGACTTCCAGGAGTATCTGAAACAACTGCAAGATGACGGTTTTAAAGAAGTCGATTCGACGTTTTCAAAAGAGAACAACACTACGGATCTTCAGATACAATATGAGAACCCCCAAAATGAAACGGCCCGGATAAATGCCAGATTCGTAAACGGTAGTGTTGAGCATGTCGAACTTGTAAGAGAGCAGGAAAGGAACCTTTACCCTCTATATCTCATTGGAATTCTGATATCTCTCATGCTTGCTTATCTGGGGTATAAAAAATATTCAGGTAAAAAAGAACAAAAATCATTAGTTGAAGAGAAAATACAACTCCAAAAAGAAAACTTTGACTTCAGAGAAGCCGCAGGAAAACTTGTGGAAAAAGCAGTTTTACTCTATGACGAAAAACAGTTCAAGGACGCTTACGGAACTGCCGGACAGGCTCTGCGGTTGTATTTGAGCTATAAATATGGATTAAACAAAGAAGTAACAAACTCCGAACTGATAAATTACCTGAAAAGTAAAGGCATAGAATACGGGAAATTCGAGAAGTGTTTACAATTGTCCAGTCTCGTCGAGTTTGCAAAACATATGCCTGCAGATGGTGAATTTGAAGAAATGATTGAAACTATTAAGAACACTATGAAAGATGAGAATTACTAAAAAAGATGAAAATCACTAAACAGATTTAATGTTAGAACGAAACTTATTTTTATATTGTTTCGTAGTTTGCCGGAGAAGGTATGGCTGAGGTAGTCCTAAAATTTACAAAGATCTTGAGAAGAGAAGCAAACTTCTACCTTTTCAAAGGTTTTGAAAATGTGAAGCCCAGAGGAGAACTGCCCTGTGAATATCTCTCTGGCCCTCATTTTGCAGTCTGGAACGGAGTTCTATTGTATTCGGACGGGGAAACTTCATTCTCTCTCATACCGGGAAATGAGATCTCTGAAGATAGATACCAAAAACTTATGCAGCTTATTGAAAAAGGCAAGGAAAGGTTAAAAGAGATCAACGAAAGAAATCAATCCTGATTTTTGTCTTTCGTTTACCTTTGCTAATTAAATATTTAAAAACTGAGTTTTTTCCTCTTTTTCCAGCTTTTCGAATAGCTCATTTACTTAGAGCTTGTGATGGGAGTAAGCTTACCCCCATCGGTTAATGTGTAGGTCTTATTGCCCAGCCAGCTATTTGCACCGGAGCTTGAGTCATAGTAGATTGTGTAGCCATTATCCTTGATATTGGCCAATGTTGTGTCCTCATCTTTCAGACTTGTTAGATAAGAATTTCCGGTCACATTCCAGCTACTTGTTGAATCCAGGGTCAAAGTTATGGAGCTTGCAGTATTGTCCGTGTTTATAGCTCCGGTAAGCGTTGTGTTGTTTTGTAGCATTGCTTCAACAGAGCTGATATTATCGCAGGTAATATTGCCTTTAAGAATCTCGCTCTCTGCTTTAAAGGTTACATTACCTCCGTTTGATCCCGTATTGCCCCATCTGTCAGCGCTTGCAGTCAACAGGGTACCGGATGTGGCGGTTAACTCGGCCCCTTTTAGCTCAATTACGGATTGAGTATTTGTAATATAAAACAGAGGGCCAACTGCCGCCTTAAGTGAACCTGCATTCATTGTAAAACTGCTGGTACCTACTTCAGCATCCCCGGAGAAGCTTTGATAAAGCATTGCTCCACATTTTTTCGCACCTGAGAGAATGACATTCGTCAGGGATATTGAGTTCTTTCCTTCTATTACTGCCGCTTCCGATCCTGTCGCTGAAAGTGTGGCATCAGAAACAGTAATCGTGCCTGTAGAATAAATGCCCGGAGAACCATCTCCAGCAGTGGTCATGGTTCCGCCTGTGACATTGATCGTTCCTCTACCGCGATCAGTTGCTATAGCTGCGCAATGTTGCCCCTTTGTGCTGATGTCTACATTTATACAGGTTATATTACCGGTTTGAGTCGCATCCACACCACGAGATCCGTCCGCCGTAGTTTTAATTTGGACATCTGATAGAGTCACCGAGGATCCTGTGCCTGTTGCAAAAACTCCGTTTGCCCCATTAGCATTTGTGCTTATTGTACAGTTGCTTAATTTGATCGTACTGCCGGGCTCAGCTAATACACCGGCGTTGAGGCCATAAAAATCACTATTATCATTCGAAGAAGTATCTCCGGTCTTTGTTACCGTTGAATCAGATATAACTAAAGTACCCTTATTTGTAACTAAGATACCACTTTCATCTGTATTAGAAGCGATAATAGTCCGACTTGAATTCGTCTCAGTTTCCCCATCTAGAGAATATGCACCAGTTGCCGTAACGTTAGAACTACCTGATGAGCCTTGTGAATTCGCAGAATCGCCTGGTGCAGATGGCATATTTGCTGAACCGTTCGGTGCAGGTGATGTCTGGTTAGCTGCCCCTTGATTCTCATTTCCTGTATTCTGTGTCTTTTCAGCACAGCCAGCAGCAAAGAAAACAGTAGAAATTAAAAGGAGTATTATTGTTATCCTTAATATTTTTTTCATAATTGTCTCTCATTTAATCTTTTTCTTCATATATGATTGTAAAATTTAGTATCTTATGAATTATTTTTGTGCAATCGGTTAAAAGTTAAAATATTTAGATTCAAATTTATAAAAAATTCATTATTGCATGATCTAGGTTGCAGACAAACCACTTTAAAAAAACAATATATCATATACGAAATTCAGTAAAAAAATGCATCAAGTGTAATTACTCGGTATTTATAAACTAAAAAATGTTATGATCAATTTATTCCGTACACTAGATATATTTGACTTGAAACTTTTATTTCAAAATTAATTTGATATGCACGTTTTTAAAGTCGATTATATAAATTTTTTAGTACTTACATTGTATTCGGTTAAAGAATGTACTTTATGATTAATCCATTACAATTTTACTTTGTTATATCTCAAAAAATAATAAGTTGTTAGGGATTTTCTCTAACCGAATACAAATGAGGCGTAATTAGCTCTGGTTTCCTCTTGGGGGCATTGTAGAATTGTCTGGCATATTACCTGGTCCTCCTGGGGGCATTGTGGAATTGCCTGACATATTACCTCCTGGTCCTCCATGAGGCATTGTAGAATTGCCTGACATATTACCTCCTGGTCCTCCATGAGGCATTGTAGAGTTGTCTGGCATATTACCTCCTGGTCCTCCTTGAGGCATTGTGGAGTTTTCTGGCATATTAGCAGATTTATTTCCCGAATCCTCAGCAGGAGGTAACGTGGGATTTGATGCCGTATTCTCTGATGCTTTGTTATCTGTACATCCGGACATCACTACTACTGAAATAAGTAGCAAGCCGATTAATAAAAAGCTTATTTTTTTCATAAAATACCTCACTTGTTTTTGAATTAAAATTTACTGTCCTTTCTTTTACTTTCACTCGTACCTCAATGCATCTACTGGCTTAAGTTTGGACGCCCTATATGCAGGGACAACTCCTGAGATTACTCCTATAAGAACCGCCAGAGTAAGTCCAAACACCATTAGTTTCGGAGAAAGATACATACTTGAGCTACTTCCGCCCATCATTTTCATCCCCAGCAGCGGGAAGAGCGTTGAAACAAAGGCTCCCAGGACAACTCCGAGGATGCCTCCGACAAGCCCTACCATTGCAGAGTTAAATAGGAAAATCATAAGGATATCCCTGTTTTTTGCCCCAATGGCTTTCATGGTTCCGATCTCCTTTGTCTTCTCGAGGACAGAAGTAAACATGGTGTTAGCAATCCCGACAGCTCCTACCAGAAGGGATACAGCTGCAATGGCTCCGAGGAAGAGAGTCATTGAACTCGTCATTTCGGTAACCGATTCGGCCATGGACTTTGAAGCTGATACGGTAAAGTCCCTGTCTTCTTCTCGAGCAATGTGCCTTGAGACCATCAGCTTATCCACTATATCTTCCATCAGGCCATCCACAAGATCTTCACTTTTGGCTTTTACAAGTATTGTATCATAAACATCCTCTTGTGCATCATCAATAAGGGTTACAGCTGCATTAATTGGCATATAAATAGCTCTGTCACCCGATCCTTCCTCCGATAAGATTCCAATGACGCGCACTGCTTTACCGTTAACTGTTATTACCTGGTTGACCCCTATGTCCTGGTCATAGGTTCCACTTGCGATACCGCTCCCGATTACTGCAACATAAGTGTCACCAGGCTCAAGTAATCTTCCGGATTGTGTTTCCAGAGTGGTCATATACTTCCAGTTCTGGGGATCAACACCTGTAATTGAAAGAGTTGCATTCTGTGCGGCATACACTATGGGTTCGCTGCCGGAAATTTCCCCTTCTATGTATTGTATGCCGTCTAATCCTCGGAGTGCTGAAATATCTTTTTTTGTCAATTCAACATCTGTTGTCGTACCTCCGCCCCCTCCTCCTCCCCCTCCGGGTCCAGGCATATTAGATGACGCTCTGGAATATCCGGGGCTTATGGTTATTTTTGTCAGATCCATCTCGGCAAGCCTGGCTTGGACCTGTTCTTGCATGGCATCTCCGAGGGAAAGTATGCCTACCACAGATCCTATACCTATGACTATCCCTATAATGGTCAGCCAGCTCCGTAATTTACTATGCACGAGCATGTTCAGGCCCATTTTAAGATAGGTTGAATTTCTCATTCTGCACCCTCCGTTTTTTTACCAGTGCTGTCTTCAGTCCTTCTTCTCTTCAGGCCTTGGGATACCGGATTTTCTTTCTTTTCTTGCCTGTATCATTTCCTTTATCTTGCCGCGGTAGACATATGCTCCTCCGGCAATCACTATTATTACTATATATGGCAGGTATGAACTAAATCCGCTGCTTTTTTGTCCTCCGGGCATTCCTGATGCAGTCATATTTCCGGAACTCAATTCGAGTTTTACCTCTTTATCAACTGTTAATCTTTCACCTTTTGCATTCGTATATTCGATCTGGACTTTCAACGGATTTTCAGTACTCGATGCTGAATTCGAACTATCTCCTTTCACACTCGCATTTGCAGCACTTGACGGCGTGCCGGGGGAATTTGTACTGGGAGATGGTGCTCCTGGTTGTGTTCCTGCACTTCCGCTTTGAGCCTGAGTGCTTGTAACGTCAAAAGAAGCAATTGTGTAATCTCCTTTCTCGAGATTTCCTACAATAGTTGAAGAACTTCCTGAGACTTTATATCCGTCCTGTTCCGGAATCGATACTTTCACCGCATATGCGATATTGTTGCCTACGTTTGCAACTGAAAGGGAAACTTCCCCCTGACTGCTTTCCGAGAAGGAAACATCAAAATCGGTTCCCCCTCCTACGAAAAGTCCTGCTGTGGTCTGGATGCTTTTATTCGTGGATTCATAGTCTTCGAAATTCAGGTTTACGTTCAGAGTATACAGTCCCGGATCAGCATTTACGTCTGCCATAACGGAATAAGAGACTGTCACCGATTGATTGGGCTCGAGGTATTTGATGTACTTTGTATTGTCCGAATAAACCGGAAGGATCACACCTTTAGGATCTTTCCAGGATATGACCATGTTTTTTAGAGGAGAGCTTCCGGTATTGGTAATTATGAACTCCAGAGGCTCTTCCTTTCCCAGGTCAATATTTGCCTTGTTTATGGTCACAATTTGAGCGTATTCTTTGCCTCTGACTTCAACATGAACAGTTTGTGTAGTGGAAATTGTGT
>JAUPKV010000339.1 GCA_030837265.1 Methanobacteriota archaeon | reverse complement strand
CGGAATTATAGAAAAGATCGATATTTCCTGTAAATTGCCTGAAAGTGCTCGCCGAAAGAGTCCTGCTGAGTGTGCAGCCGAATTTGAGGAAGAAGTTGAGTCTAAGAGCTCCATGAACTCCGAAGATAACAGGGAGCAGAGCGTATTCTCAGATCCATCTGAAGCGGTACAGGCTTTTGATTGATATGATTGAGACAGGATTCCGGTAATAATTAAAAAGACCTTAGAGTCTTTATTCAAAAATAGCAAGGGATGCGGAGGTTTTTTGTTATCTTTTCGCTTCCCAATACCCCTTTAATTACGAGAATTGACTTCAGTTTATTTTTGAATGATAACCGTAAGGATATCTTCATCCTGCATTTTGTGGTCGATGCCTACCCTTTGTCCGGGATGTTTTGCGGACGCCCCCCATATATGAGCATAGCGGAATTTTCTGCGAAAATCTCTATGCAAGCGGTCACATATCTGACCTATATTGGTTCCACTCATCACTATCAGGGGTTCTTCCATATCTGCGGGCTGGCCTTGCGGTTTCAAATAGACACGAATGAAACCCAGGCGATCATATATGGCATCTTTTAAGGTCTCAATATTGAAACCTTCATGAGCTGAAATGAAAATTGAATTTGGGTATATTTCCTTGCATTCTTCTATGAGCTGCGGATATGCAAGGTCAACCTTATTAACAGCTATTATAGATCTGACATAACTCCGATTATTTAGCACTATATCAATAAGCTGATCAACTGTGATATTTTCTCTTATAAGTATATTGGCATTATGAATCTTATATTCATCCAGGACCGCCTTGATAGTATCCTCGTCAAGGTCCAGCTCGACAGTCGAATTAATCTCTATTCCGCCCCTGTCTTTTTTCTTTATGACCACATCAGGAGGCTCTTCATCCACACGGATTCCAGCCTGGTAAAGCTCATCCATGAGTACTTCGTAATGTTTGGGCTGGAAGACATCGAGCAAAAAAATAACCATATCTGAGTTCCGGATTACTGAAATGACCTCTTTTCCACGCCCACGTCCGGAAGAAGCACCTTTAACAAGCCCTGGTACGTCCAGGAATTGAATTGTCGCTCCTTTATGCTCCAGCACTCCCGGTACAACTGTAACTGTGGTAAATTCATATGAGGCCACTGCGGACTTAGCGTCCGTGAGTTTGTTCAAAAGCGTGGATTTTCCTACTGATGGAAAACCCACAAGGGTCACAGTTCCATCTCCCGATTTTCTAACCGAATACCCTTCCCCTCCACCCTTTGCCGAGGCTTTCTTTTCCACCTCGTCTCGCAGGCGAGCTATCTTGGCTTTTAACCTGCCTATGTGGTGGGAAGTTGCCTTGTTGTACACCGTCTTCCGGATTTCGTCTTCGACTTCCTGTATTTGCTCCTGTATACTGCTCATCTGGAACCTGCCAACTTCGGGACTGAAGAAATGATTTTCATACTATTTGAAAACTGAAACTGCATCCAAACGGCCTCAATAAATCTTTTCGATACAAAAAAGATCCGTATCTGGGTATTTTATCCTGAATAGTTAAATGCAATATATATACTTATGGAATGATTTTGTTCCGTCCAATAATATAAGATTTCAGTTTATTTATATTTCTTAATTAGTATAATAATATTTAAAGCTTATCAAAAGATATCTTTGACTATTCTCCTTTAATTAGGAACAAATTACTATTTTCAAATCAAAAGAGAAATTTAATATCCCAATTTGAAAATATATTTGAAAGGTATACTATTTAAAAATTAAGATTTTTTTATAAACTAAATGATAAGTTTAAA
This sequence comes from Methanobacteriota archaeon, assembly GCA_030837265.1. The sequence continues at coordinate 4,495 of JAUPKV010000339.1, read as the reverse complement.
TTTATTTTCTCGATATTTAAATGTCTTTATTATACATAAAAAAACAAAAATTTTTTATAATAATACTACATAAACATTAAATGTCAACTATTAAGTTTAATACAAAGTTAATAAGAAATTTTAAAAAAAAGTTGACCTAACGAAAGCCCTGATTTAAAAATAGGAGCTGTTGACCCAAAGGAGTAAAGTGCAGGTCAATAACTGATTTTGAGTGTAAAACCCTCTGAAGCTCCTCGTATCCGGCATTCCAATGGCCAGATATCAAGGCTATTGTAAGATGAGACCCGGAAGATGAGACCCGTACATTTGTCCACTCACCGTTAAAATTTTGATTATGCTAAAATTCTAAAAAAATCCAACCCAGAGGTGATACAATGCTAAAAAGACAGCTAGGAGCCCTATTCCTGGTAACTTGCCTTATTTTAACAACCGTACCTGCTGTAATGGGAGGTTCGAGTAAAGTAATAACTGTTTCCGGAAACGGAAAAGGAGACTTTAATTGTGATGGAAAAGACGATCACATCCAGATTAACCAGGCTCTTGCCGTTGCTGCCAAAAGTTCGGGCTATACTGTCCGCCTTGTAGGTCCATTCACATATTCTATAGGGGACTCTATTAAGATAGGCAGCAACACCGTCCTTGAAGGAACGTCCGGTGCAGTAATTAAACTTCGTAAAGGCTTGACACCCTGGGGCAGTTCCCAAAAAGGTATGCTTATGATTTCCGGGAATAAAGCCTCAAATGTTGTTATTAGAAGTCTAACCATCGATGGCAGCCAGTCAGATTGCTATTCCAGCGTCCGTCTCGGAGCAAACCACTTTAACATGGCAACGTTAATCGGATGCACCGGATTAACAATTAAAAATATTACTTTCCGAAACGGCTGTAACGACGGGATGCGTATCGCAAGATGCAAAAATGTAGTGGTAGATGGAGTAACTGTTTACAAATGCGGACATGATGGGATATGTGCTTTCGATGTTGTGGGCATTACAGTCAAGAACTGTAAATTCTATAACCGTTGTAACTCATCTGTTCGATTCGATTATGTAACCAACGGAGTGTTTGCAAATAACGAATGTACCTCCACAGGTGGGGGATATGGAGGTTTGGAACTGGAAGATACCCTCAAAAATATAGATGTTTACGGTAACTATTTCCATGATTTACCTTACCCTGCCATAGTACGCGAACATACATCGGAAAGTAACGTAAAAATCCATAACAATAAAATTGTAAATTGCGGATAAAGAACTTTATTGATAATGAATTCTCATTTAACGACTGAGAATTCCTTCTAAGTTTTTTAAAAGTAGGACTTATCAAGATCTCATCAATCACATCTACTATATTCTTTTTTTTCGATATCCGAACTCATTTCGGTTTAAAGTAGTTAATACAGCAATCTTTTACGGACGTGAGCTTTTATGGACGTGAGCTTTTATAGACGTTATCTTTTACGGACGATTATTTCTGCCATATCTATCTCAGAAATGAGGGATTGGAGGTGAATACACTTCGATTATTTTCCCGGATGCTACATTTGAATCGGGAGAAACAAGTTCCAGTACCTTTCTTGCAATGTGCTCGGGTTTGAGTTGAGGTTTATGCCCAAAGAGTTTTCTGTACATATCAGTGTCAACACCTCCGGGGCAGATGGCATAAACTTTGATTTCACCTTCCAATTCGGAGGCGATTGATTGGGTTATGCTTATTACTCCGGATTTTGAGGCACAGTATATGGAAAGCTCAGGAATCCCATGCAATCCGGCTCCAGAGGATATATTGACGATTTTTCCGTTCTTGCTGTTTCTAATATAAGGAGTCGCATACTTTGTGCAGAGAAAAATACCTTTTAAGTTAGTGTCCATGATCTTATCGTATTCCTCCAGAGTGGTTTCTACCAACGGTTTTCTGTATGCCACTCCTGCATTGTTGACAAGGATGTCAAGTCCGCCAAATTCATCTACAGCTTTTGAAATCAGCCTCTTAACATCTTCTTCATAACGTACATCAGCTCGAACAGCAAATGCTCTGCCGCTCATTTCTTTCAATTCTTCCATAGTCTCTCCGATTCTCCCCTCGTCCCTTGCTGCAAAAACAATATTTGCCCCTTCTCTTGCCAGAGCAAGGCAGATAGCCCTTCCAATCCCTTTGCTCCCTCCGGTAATGAGGGCGGTTTGACCTGTTAGTTTCATTATTACCCCTTTGTTCAGCGATCTCTATCTTCAACGTCTTCGTTAAATCAATGAATAGAGGGGGATATATTTTATGGAAACTAAGTTTCTGAACAAAGATTGGTTTCAATCCGAAATCATTATGAGGAGCTCCTTCTTTTAGAGTGATAATATACTTGAATTCCTTAATTCACACCCGCTTTAAAAGCAGTATTCGATTCATTTATTGAGAATAAAATAAATAAGGGACAGATAACGGGTTTCTATAGATTCTACTATTGCCATCGGGGAAAAAAATTGTAAGTATATCAGGTGAAATCCCGAATTTCATGGAATCATGCAAGTAATACTGGCCATTTAGTTTGGAAGTGTTTGTTAAAGTTAGTGAAGCGTTATTAAGTCCTATTTTTTGAATCTTTGCCACATTAAATTCAGCACAAATCTCCCGAATCTTGGGTTCCAGGTTCTTGCTCCCAAAGAAGAAAATATATGCTTGCGCGAAGGGACTGAGGTGGTATTCTATATCTACGTTCGCATCAGTTTTATAAAAAGCCATTTCGATGCTGTCAATATGGATATATGTGCCTTCCTTGAACTGCCCTTTACCGATTTCCGACGATAACTTTGTGACCATTAAAGAAGCTGAGATGATCAGAGCAATTGCAACTATCAATTTTATTTCCATGTTTTTTACTACAATTATTATTTTTATAGTTTAGAGATATGCAGTATTTTTTTGCAAAAAATTCAAAATCTTAATGAACCAAATATAATTATAATTTTTATTATAAAATCATATCGATAGAATATAGTCATTTTAAAAACGTGTCGAGTAGGAGCTTAAATTAATTGGAATGAACTTAAATTATAAACTAAGAAAAAAGTCAAGGAGTATTAAAAAGCAAAGAAAGAAAATACAGCAAATAAAAAGATCCTATAGACTCTAAATCATTCTGTTATAACTTGGATGAGGAACACTAAAAACTTCTCTCAACGCCCGATTACTCACGAAGTGGGCAGCATCTGGTGGTCGCTGACAAAAAAGTTGAACCGCCGCGCCAATATTATGAGGGTAACTTTTGCAATAATGACATATATGTCATCTCAAAGATCACGATATGATATGTACTCAGATTACAGACCTAATGTGACTTTGTGACTAGCACCATTCTTTGTGCTCGTGTGACCTTTGCAGGAATGGAATTAACAAACCGATCATATTCTGCAATTGTAAGAACTTTTGTCCCATCAGAGATAACGAATCCACAATTCATGACAGAGACATACAAAAAAATATCGAGGAGTTTGTTTTTTTGAAGAATTCATTAAAATTGATAGTAAAATAAGTGATTTTTTGCTTAAAATACGAACATTTTATAAATAAACGCTCATATTTAATAACAGCCTGCAAAAGTGGGTATTTACAATGTATATACAGGTTTTAAAACAAAAACTCTGAATCAAGAAATTATTGTTTGATGACTTTAAAATGCAAAATTATTTTGGGAAAAACAGGTATAACTAAAATCTCAAAGAGTTTTGCTTTAACATTTTCTAATGCACGAAACTTAGTAAAGCTAGGTAGCAGAAATCGCTACCACTCATTCTCATCTTTCATTACATGGTGATCTACATGGGAATAATGATTTATGATTTTACGAGATACACTACAAGAGAAATAAATGTCCTTTACAACGCTTTAACTCAATATAAACCCCAAGATAAAAATGAAGAGGAAATTGCAAAATTAATGCGAAAAGATTTATATGCTGAATTATTGAAAAGAAGGCAGAAAGCTTAATCAAAAGGTGTAAAGAATGGTCAGAAGAGAGTGTAATTGCAAAATATAGATGATGCGATGTTTGTCACTCTACTGGTGGAACTAAAGTTTTTCAGGTCAAAGAAACATTGGAACACAGCTTCACCTTTTTCCCACTTTTTCTTCTTTTAGCACCATTTTCGCAACTAGAAAGACCACAAATGCAATGACAATAAAGTTTATTAACTCACCCAAAAATGCACCCCAACGAAGTACTATGGGTCCAATTGCAAGCGTTGCAGTCTCCCAAGCTCCACCTGGTATAAAAGGTGTGACGATCGGCATCACTATGTTATCTACAAAGGATTTTACAAAAGCTGTGGATGCAATACCCATTATCAAAGCAATTGCTAATGGAATTACCTTGTACTCATAAAGAAACTCTTTAAAATCACTTAGCAGTCCCATATTATCAGTCTCCACAATATAAACGTTATATAATATAAATATGAACAAGTTCAATATTTAATATTAATTTAATATTAATATTTCGTGTATT
>JAUPKV010000036.1 GCA_030837265.1 Methanobacteriota archaeon | reverse complement strand
TTCTTTTGCAAATGATCCCAGAAACGCAATGTTTATAGGGTTCAACGCCGGATCGTTGTTTTTTTCTCCGTTACTCCCTATATACCATATTAAACTTACTCTACTCACCAATAACTTTAACAGAAACAGTCTTTGAGGTAATCCAAGAAAACTTATTGTCCAAAACCAAGTAATAATCACCATAAGCAGATTTAAGGTCACAAGAAAAACGGAGAACCTTCTCCCTAGAAGCTTCAGATATATAATTAAAGCTCTCTCCTTTCTCAAAATGGGAGTACTCCTCTTCCCGCATAACCCAAACATTGACAGCAGTATCAGAAGTAATATCAATATGGAGAGTATAACCAATCTTTGCAGTCAACGTGTATGTCCTGTAACTACCAGCAGAAACATTTACAGTCTCATCTAGTAAAACAACAGGCTTATGTTCTTCTGGAAGTAACGGATTTAAAGTCTTTTGTTGGTTGCTATCCTTTGAACAGGATAAAAATAAAAGAGAAATCAAGACTAAGATAACAAACTTTTTCATATTAAGCCTCCGTGATGTATCGTCCAAACTGAATACGAAGCCTTCTAATTTGCCCCAGGACGCAACGATTTGACCTGCCCATACTAACTCTCCCCTTAATCAGTAATGCCACATAATAGGGCATTATGCAGACCTTTTATAAACCCTTCTGTTTACTATGCTTTACAAGACTGCGATAACCACAACTTAACCTATGCCGAATTATAGCATAAATGTCAAAACTCTTGGCATAAGCATTTTAGATTGAAGGGTGATCCTGAACCTTTTTGGCATGTGTTGTCAATCTTATTTATTGCATTATGTCAATTTTGCAATACGGTCAATCAGAATATATATCGTCCTAGAAATGTTGAAAACATCAATCTTCTTTATGGCTGTATTTTTGGTACGCTTTTCAATTTTTTCAAAATAGCATTTAATCCCTTTGTTTATGCTTATCTACAAGATTATTACTCTGTGGAAAACTTATCCAGTAAGTCAACATAGCAATATATCGTCCTCAATGGTATTCCTGACAACTCAGATACATTCTTTTTTGTTATTTCAACCCCTTTTTCTCTGCATTGTTGGACCCCTAGCCATATTGCGTGTTGCGTTTTTTCTTTTTTTACCCGATTGGAATATTCAGCACCCAAACTTTGACGCTTTTTAACCTCTGCTGTGCTATCTTGCTTTAACCAACCTGAACCCATTGGATTAAGACCTAACGCACCCACGTTTTTATTGGACGGTTTCAGTAATTCAAAATTGTATCTATATTTCCACACCCAACTAGATATTGACTTGACTATATCTTTGATTTCACCAGGTCCGAGGGCGCCTTTATGTGGGAATTGTTCTCTTATTTCGTTATCATTCAGTTGATTTATGTAAACCCAAACCATACTGTACAACTCGTTTTCGGACTTACAATTTTTGATTATATCATAGGCATAATACCTTCCCTGATAAAAAAGGTAACAGTTCCGACTATCCCTGTCATCAGTATCCTTTGGAAGCTCCCGCTTTTGTGGAACAGGTTTGATATACTCAGCAAGCTCTGACAGCGTATATATTCCACAATTGCTATCCGAACCCCACGTTTCCCACTGGTCATAGATGGCGTTCTTGCATAACTGCATTTGGTCAATTATAACCTTGTGAGAGTTAAGAACAATTTTGTAATATTGAATAACTGCGTCCAGTACCCTTTTTGTAGAATCCGATCTTTTATCTCTCGCCGGTAACGGTGTTTGAAACTCATAGAGATATTGGCTATGATAATTCGCTTTATTCTGAACCACTAACGTTGGAGCTGGTATGCCGATAATTTCCCATAGTATCATGGAATCTTCTCGATCAACATCAAACCAAATGTAATGATTACAATTTGGGTTATTAACGACAATATACGGTTTTGACTGTGCGTATTGCTTTGGGAGATAGCGTTCAGCTTTGGGTGGGATTTTCTTGTTATCAGAACAAACCACAAACTTTGGGAGATTGTAATTGTATCTTTCCAGACTTGTTCTCTTGACAGTTTCATTATCTGGTCGTATAATATTCATTGTGAATACGCCTTATATGTGTATAAAGTATTCATAATATGAAATTTTCAACGTAAATGAATTAAAAGCCTGTAAACCCCTCAGAATACAGGCTTTTATCATTTATTTCTTTAACAATTCAGCATAAAAATTCTCAAGCCATTTTTCCATTTCAGTAGATACCTTTTCCAGTGTAGCTTTATACTCAGAAACAGAAGTAAAAGTCCAAGTGCCATATTTTATCTTACAAAGCTCAGGAAGCTCAGACTCAATCCTATCATTAAGTTCTTTATCTTTATCCATAATTTATTTCAATACCTTGTCAACGCCTTTCTTAAATAGGTAGGTCCCTGCAGTACCCAACATTGAATTTATACTACTATTATCCCTTCTACCATTTCTTGTTGACCTTGTATAGCTCTGTGGTGTGTCACAATCACAATGGCATTTAGAATCACGCAATATACAAACTAAAAGAACACTTCCCCCGACTAATAGTATCATGCCCTTGTTAGCTTCAAACCAAGCACCAAGACCGCCAAGAGTACCGCTATTTTTCTGTGCGACCATGTGGACATATTCATTTTCCATTTTGGCGATCCTGTTATTCATATTATTTATCTGCTCTTGGTAAGCGTAAATCATTTGTCTCTGATACTCTGGTGCTAGTGCTACTATGTCTGCTACTGGTAAGGTAGTATTAGAAGGTGCTACTACTGCAGGTGCTACTGCAGGTGCTTTGGGTAGTATGCCCATAGCTATGGTACGACCAGGACAACTACCTAAATGACCTCGAACTTGCATTTCCCTTTCAAATGTTACACCACACTTCAAACAGGTATACTTCTGACCATCATAGCCAACATTCTTAGAAACCTTTTCTATCTTCATTTCTCTACCTCTTGCATTTCCAAAGTGGTACTGACTTCGCTTTGGCAACTTTGACTACCACATTTTCTGATGTATCCATCAACTTTGCAACATCAGACATGGGAATGAGTGTACTATTGCCAAATGTAAAGCTACCATCAATCTTGTTTTTCTTTATATACTTGCCAACTGTGCTACGGTCCCGATTTAGTATTTGCGAAGCACCATTGATATTTGTGAACCAATCCTCTTTTTTCTTTGGCATAATCACTTTACCTCATTAATGTAATTTTAGCATTACTAATGTAACATCATTTTATAATAGATATTTTACAATGTCAAGTAAAAGATTTCCTATATTGGTATATAGGGAGTAACGGAGAAAAAAACAACGATCCGGCGTTATATAACTGAGTAATATAATTGAGTCATATCTTTTTAACTACAGATATATTCTACACCTGTTTCTACATCAGTCAACACATTTTTATCGTTGCAACTAGGCATAATAGTTTGGTAAACTACACACATGAGTATCGGGCGCGACTACTAATAGTCAACCACTCAATATAGTAAACATGTCAGATGATATTTAAGTGAACATTATATTGTAGGTAGCTAACATGTATGGTTATTGTATAAGAATACCGGAGGTATCTGTTGATGGATAATCATGTATTTATATCTTATGTTCGTGATAATGAGAAGGAAGTTCAGAAGCTATGCGAAGAGCTAGCCAATAGTGGAGTCGAGGTATGGCTTGATAGAAACAATATTGAACCTGGTGTTGACTGGAAACAAGCTATTAGTAAAGCAATACAGAATGGTGCTTTCTTCATAGCATGTTTCTCACAAGAATACTATAGTTGTGATAGAGATCATATGAATGAGGAACTTGCTCTAGCAATCGAGGAGTTACGACTAAGACCTACTAACCATACATGGTTCATTCCTGTTCTTTTATCAGAATGTAATATACCAGTCTGTAGTATTGGCGAAGGGAAAACTCTACTTGATATTCAATGGGTGAATCTCTATTATTCCCCCATATATTGGGAGCTTGGTGTCTGGCGCATTGTTGATGCGATTAGTTCACCAAGCTTTCTAAGGGTTGATGAAGTGATAGAAGCTCTAGGATTGTTAAGCACAAGTAGAAATATTAGTGATATAGATAATAGAATCTTGTCATTAACTATGGATGTACTGAAAGCTGTAAATATAGATGATAATCGTCTCGATATTACCAGGTCATTGGGCAAGATTAAAATTGGTAAGCCAGCTTTGCCTACGTTGATACAAGCTTTAGGTGATGAGAATGTGAGAGTTCGTAAATATGCAGCTATGACATTGGGTAAGATTGGGGATCCATCTGCTATACCTGCTTTGACGCAGGCATTAAGTGACAAAGATGAAGATTGTCTTCTTTGTCTTCTTCGTGGATATGCTGCTGAAGCATTAGGGAAGATTGGAGATTATTCTGTCGTTCCTGCATTGATACAAGCGTTAAGTGATAAGAATGGATGGCTTACTGATCATGCTGTCTCAGCATTGAGGGAGATAGGTACTCCCGAAGCCATAAAAGCTATCGAAGAATTCTATGATCGAAAGATAAAAGAATTTGAAACATATAAAGGCTCATAATAGGTGATCCCATAGCAAAAGGGTAGAAAACAACGATCCGTTGATTCCTACCCCGATTTATAGTCCTGAATTACTTTTTGCGAAGTGGGCGCAGTGAACTATCCGCTCTCCTACTTTACATATTTGGGGAATGAAACCATGTGATTTCTCTTGATGCAATGAAATGATATGCCTTTTCATGATTTTGGTGCGTGATCTAAACTTGTTAAATTGAAGACCAAAAAGGTAGTTCTCACTATTATTTTGTTCATTTTATGAATAATTTATCAACCCTTAATTTATCTATAACAGATTGAAAGAAAGGGTCGTTTCTTTTGCAAATGATCCCAGAAACGCAATGTTTATAGGGTTCAACGCCGGATCGTTGTTTTTTTCTCCGTTACTCCCTATATACCAAGACGCATGTGCGGAACTGAAGGCTAAAAATGCGAAAATCACGATTGACACAGTTGCGGCACAGTCGGGCATAAGCAGAAGCAACGTTCACAACTATTATGATATTCTGGAAAAATACAGATTAACGGATTGACAGGGTTGACAGTCCGTAAGTCCAGACGCCACATAATAAAGATTATGTAGAGTGGACTTTTTGTCTTATTTTAACGTAGATGCTGATAAACAGGCGTTTTGCGTGGTTTTGCCTTTTGGTGATAAAAAAAAGTACCACATGTACGCTATCCGGGCAATCAGATTTTGAGTATGCTCGAGGGGGTTAAAGATGGGTGTCCTATCGGATATGCAGATCAGCGACTAACAGGCAGGCATCCAGAGGGCAAGGTTGGCGGTGGGGTGTGATATGAGCTATAAGAGGGGAACCGGGCTTATATGTATGACTTGATAGTGCAGAGAGTAATTGAATTAACTCATAATAAGAAAGAACTATTCTATTTCAGACGGTAACTTAGTGATCTTATTGTTGGATTTTAGTATGTGCCTATTAGTATTACTTTTCGTATTTTTGATGTGTGTAGGATCAGTTGTTGCACGAATAGTAGGGATTAGAAACTTTTTCTACGCAGCGTCAGGATTAGTTTTTCTATCTGCTGCTTTTGCCTTTTCTATTTCTATATGTATCAATGATTTAGAAAGA
>JAUPKV010000338.1 GCA_030837265.1 Methanobacteriota archaeon | reverse complement strand
TATTTGACAGTCTTTGTGCGTAAAATCTGCTAGTAACTTTCTAAATTTTGACATGCCAAAGGAAACAGTAATGTACCAATAGTTGTACCATATTTGGCCAACTATGCGGAGAATGAACCATGAAACTTCTAGGTAAATCGAAGGTTGTAAAAAAGCAAGCGAAACCCGAATTTACTTATCCAATTGTAAGATTGCCTCAATCCGAAATTAATCTTTCAGGTGAAACAGTTTATGTTTATAAAACAGAACATAATGGCAAGCCTGTGTATGTTATATCTTTAGAAGAGGATCTTAACTGTGAACTAAAAGTTGTGCAACCAGATGCAAAAAATGACCTTGAAGCAAGACTTGAAACATTAGAAAAGGAGGTTTTTAAAAGCCTCTAAATCAAAAAAAGAGAAGTGGGCCCGCTGAGATTCGAACTCAGGACCTCCGCCGTGTGAAGGCGACGTCATAACCGTCTAGACCACGAGCCCATTGTCACTTGTTAACACTCATATGGATGTGCAGCATACAATAGTATTTATCAGGTATAAGTTTATCGGCTCATGCTAAATAATACAGAAGATTTCGCTCTATCCTTTTCTTGATCCTTCTCTAAAGCCATCTCTGAACCTCAAAATAGCAACATAAATTAGCGTAAATAATCCTGCCGTTGTCATCAGGCCAGCGGAATAACCAGCTTCGGACCCTGTATTTGGCCCATTACCGGAGCCTGCAACTATCAGATATATAAAGGCCATTAGCAAAGGTGTTAAAAGCAGTATTTTTCCCATTGTTTCGAGGGCATGCAGGTAATCATCGGATCCCATATATCTTTCTCTCTTTAACAATAATTACATCTTCCTTTATATAACAGTGTTCGGGATTTCGTTATATTTTGCTGTCAAGCATACTATCGATGTTCTTTACCAGAGTTTGTAATTTTTGATTCCTGCTGAATTTTAGGCCAACTTCTGCATTTTAAAAAATGAGTTAAGTCCGAAATTTCCAACTTTAGACAGTCCGTATATCTTGTTTTTTATATCCTTAATAATAATTATATATTCAGGTGTTCGAGTATGGTAGAAGTTGGACTTTCACGCAATAAGGATACCCTGGAATCGGTAAAGGCAGCAGTGGAATTAGCGGGAGGGCTTGGAATAAAAAAAGGGTCCACCGTGCTGATAAGGCCGAATGCGAATACTGCGGACCTGCCACCGGGGTCGACAAACCCGGAAGTGTTGAGGGGCGCTATCCGGGCAGCAAAGGCATGTGATCCGGAGAAGGTTATTGTAGCCGAAAAATCAATGACCACGCTTGAGACGGAGAAAGTGCTCAAGAAGCTTGGGCTCTGGCAGGCCGCAGAGGCTGAAGGAGTGGATGAGATCCTGACCTTTGATGAGATGAAACGACGTCATGTGGAGCCGAGGGGAGCTTACTCCTGGCAATACGGGTTCGACGTGCCTGATTTTCTGGAGTCGATTGATTACACAATTGCTCTGCCGGTGATCAAGACTCACTGGACTGCAACTTTTACCATGGGACTCAAGTCACAGATAAGCATTACCTCAGACCGGGACCGGCGGCAGCTTCCTCATGGGCAGGGCTGGGACACTCTTTTCGGAAATATGATAGCCGAGTCAAACCTTGTTCACAAACCGGATTTTTACATTTCGGATGCGACGAAATGCTTTGTTACGGAAGGTCCGAATATTGGGACCTTGAGGGAACCTGACATCGTGCTTGCAAGCTCGGATGTGATAGCGAACGATGCAGTCGGGCTTGCCCTTTTGAAAACGCTGGGCACGATTCCCAAAATCCGGGACCATTCCGTATGGGCCCAGCCGCAGATTAAAAGGGCTCTGGAACTTAATTTAGGAGTTCACAGCCGGGAAGAAATAACCATAAAAAGCGCGGGAATAGAGGAAATCGAGGAGATTATTGCCAATCTTGCCTGAAGCAGGTCAATAACAGGTTTTCCGGGAGTAAATGCCTGGAGTGAGTTTCCAGGTAGGAGTTCGTTAATGAGGAGTTCTTCAAAAAAGAAGTAGTTTTTCTCCTCTCATTTTAACCTCTCTTCACTAATCTGTAAAAAAAGTTACACGTCACCATAATTTATTTATTTTTAATGACCTCATAAGCTATGGGGTATTTTCAATGAAATGCGAATCTTGTGGAGCAGATAGTGAAGATAAATATTGTAAGAAATGTGGAGACATATTGGACGAAGTTGTCAGAGCAGTAGGAGAAAAACGCTGGGCAGCAATGGATGATTGCTCATTTATATATCCACTTGTTCAGCGTGTGGCTAATGGAGAACTTACGGTTCATGACATAATTCAAACCCTTGAGGTAGAGGACTGATTTCCAATTTGAATCTCAGGATTCCAGGCTCTGGCTCTCTGTGAATTGCTTTACAAAAAAGTTACTTATATTAATTTTGAAACTATTTTTCCAGATTAGTGGAGTTGTAGACTTTTTATATTCAGACTCTGCCATCGGAAGCTTACCATCGGAAGCTTACCATCAGAAGCTTACAATCGGAAGCTTAAGTACTGACAGAACTATGTCAGAGCCGTGTCTTATTATTAGTTGACCGGGTCAATTTTGTAATTGAACTTACGGTTATCTAAGGCTAACTTCTAGCAGGCTCTTTGAGATTTGGCCTTAAGGTTCTCTTTGAGACTAAACCTTAAAGTTATATCTCTTTAGCTTTTACATTATAGTGTTGAGCAGTTTTCTTGCTATAAGGAACTGATGCGTAATGAAACAAAAGGCCAATGCACTTCTTCTGGCGTTTTTGCTTGCTGGAATGCTCGTGACTTCAGGGTGTGTTCAAAATGAGGATCAGAGACCTGCAAGTAAAGAATTACCAGGTGCTGGCAAGGGGAATGAGAGTATGAACATCCAAAGTATAAAGGTTTTTAGCAGCGCATTTGGATCCAACAGTACTATTCCAAAAAAGTACACATGTGGTGGAGCAAATGTAAACCCACCTCTGGAATTTCAGGGCATTCCTGAAGAGGCTGAAAGTCTGATCCTTATATTTGACGACCCTGACGCTCCCATGAAAACATTTACTCACTGGATTGTCTGGAATATAGGACCCGTTGCAAAAATAGACGAAGACAGTATACCTGGTATTGAGGGTATAAACGATCTCAGGAAAATAGGATATGGTGGACCGTGTCCTCCCTCGGGTACCCACAGGTATTTCTTCCGAATTTATGCACTGAACAAGCATCTTGAGCTTAAAGAGGGAGCAAGCCGAAAAGAACTTGAAAACGAGATGATAGGACATATCATCGCCGAAGGGGAGCTGATGGGAAAGTTCAGTAAAACGTGATATTGTTGAAGGGGGGTTTTATGCAAGAAGAGATAAAAAAAGAGGAAAAAGTTGAAAATAGTGCGGACTTTTTTGAAAATCCCGGGAACGACCTGGAAAAAGCCACTTTTGCTGCCGGCTGCTTCTGGGGTATTGAAAAAGCATTCCGACAGGTTAAAGGTGTGGTTGCAACCGCTGTCGGATTCAGCGGAGGGCACTTCGAACGCCCTTCCTACGAACAGGTCTGTACCCTCAACACCGGGCACGCAGAAGCCATCAGAGTAATTTTCGATCCGAAAATAGTGTCTTACGAGACTTTACTTGATGTTTTCTGGAAGATCCATGATCCGACTACAAAAGACCGACAGGGACCTGACATAGGGAATCAGTACCGGTCAGTCATATTTTATCATAATGAGGAGCAAAAGGCTGCTGCTTTCGCCTCAAAGGAAAAACTTGAGCAGTCCGGAGCCTTTAAAAATCCTATTGTAACCGAAATAGTACCGATTTCCGCATTCTATATGGCTGAGGACTATCACCAGCAGTATTATGAGAAGAAGGGATTCCTGCAGAATGTGTTCAGGGGTTTGAAGAAATAAACGATCGGATTAAAGGGACTGTTAAAAACATGTCACTTCAGGTCATTTAGGAGCCTGAAAAAACCAGACTCCCAGCAATTTTTAAGTTTTTT
>JAUPKV010000035.1 GCA_030837265.1 Methanobacteriota archaeon | reverse complement strand
GGAGCTGCCGCGCCTGGGCCTGCCGGCGCCGGTATGCATGCACACGCCGCTGATCCCTGGCCTGAATGGCGAGAAGATGTCCTCCTCCAAGGGAAACAACATCGCTGTGGACGAGCCGGCTGAGGATGTGGAGAAGAAGATCAAGAGCGCTTTTTGTCCTGCCAAGGTGGTGGAGAACAATCCCGTGCTGGCCATATGCAAATATCACGTCTTCCCCCGCATCGAAGCCGGCATGACCATCAAGAGACCGGCCAAGTTCGGTGGGGATGTCTCCTATCAGAATTACGAGACGCTGGAGGCGGACTATGTGAGCGGGGCCCTGCATCCCATGGATCTCAAGAAAGCCTGCGCAGAGAGCATGAACGAGATACTGGCGCCGGTGAGGGAGAAGATGGGATAAAATAATTTAAATTATTTTTTATTATATATTCCAGTTATTAAAGATAATAATCCCGCATTAATTTGAATTATGACATCATAATAGAATGCGATATCATCTTCTTTAGCATTTCTAGTTCCATTTCCTATAACAAAATGGACGGTTCGATCAGTTTCATTTGTTTTTATAATAGATGAGAAGATATGTTTCTCCGAGAAATGAATAAACTTAGATGTATTCTTATAAACCTCGTCAATCCAAGGAAACGACGTTCTTGCGTAGTCTTTTAATCTTGCGTCGCTAAGTTTATTGCCCTCATTATCTTTGATGCGATTGATTGGTTCCCCTTTAAATATTTTTTCTGAAATTTCCTCTGGATTATTCAAGCTTGATATATATGCAAGACGTAGTAAGGAATCAATCTGCAATCGAATAAGCGGTGCTGCACAAAGAAGATTCCATTGATCCATCAAGTTAAGAAATCCTTTATTGATCTCGATACTGCGCTGGATGATCCCAAGCAATAGTAAATCTGTATAGCTGATTCGATCACCAATTTGACCCATTTTGGAATGACCAAGCTGAATTATACGTTCTCTATAATTTTCTAATTTTTTTTGTTTTTCTATCAAGCTTGGATAGACATCACAAGGTATATCATCAGCCATGTCAATCATATATCCTCAAGAGACTAATACTGGAGCAATCACATATATTTAAGATGCATCCTAATTGCATGCTTTGTTTATGATTAGGCGCAGCCAGCTGATCACAAATTGCACTAATTCGGTGACGTTGAGTTAAGCTTTGAGCCAGGCCTCTGCCTACCTCGGCCCGCCTTTGCTTTCCGTTTCCGATCTTTTCTGCTCGCCGGATGCCTCCGTGCAGCCCTGCCTCTCTCTCGCAGTCCAGAAGCCTCACACGCACGGGTGCGGGCAGGCGGGCCCTGGAGCGAGCGGCCCCGCCTGTATTGGCAGTGCACCAGAACGCGAAGAGAGATGGGGAGAGCAACGTTGGCCCCCCGGCCCCAGGCAGCCAAGATGAAATGAAAACGCACAAGAGTCGCCCCATCACTTTCGCCCCGGCCACGGCAAAAAGACTTATATTTAAAGGTTTGATTGTATCACTACGAGGTGACATGATATGCTGACAAGCGGAGAAAAGGGCATCATCTATCTTTCAAATAATAATAAAATTAAAATGTCAAAGCTTCGCCTCGTCAAGCTCATGTTCTTAGTCTCAAAGAGAATACCGCTTTATTACTTTGTCCCATACAAGTACGGGCCGTTCTCCTTTCAGCTTTATCATGATCTATCACATTTAGAGAGAGATGGTTTTGTATCGATCGATGACGATTCTGTGCAGTTAGCAAGAAATGAACTTCCATCGCTCGATCTCAAGATAAAAAACATAGTTCGCATTAACTCGGAGAGATTTTCCTCCCTCTCCGATAAGGCGCTGCTGGATTATATTTATGAGGAGCATCCCGAGTTCACGATTTTCAGCCAATACAAGAAAAAGATGGAATACGACCGGAACTCTTCCGGCATTGTAACCATAGGCTACGAGGGAAAGACGATTGATAAATTCCTTTATGAATTGATAAAAAATAAAATAGGCATAGTCGCAGATGTGAGAAAAAATGCCTACAGCATGAAATTTGGATTTCAACGAAATAAATTGAAGAGCTACTTGGAGAAGATCGGCATCGATTACATCCACATGCCTGAACTTGGCATTCCCAGCGACTCCCGGAAGAATCTCAATTCTTATGAGGACTATCAAGCCCTCTTTGCCGGCTACAGACAGGAAATTGAAACGAAAATGGACTGCCTGGAGAGAATTAAATCAATCGGCCAAAATAAAAAAGTGTCCTTAATGTGCTTTGAGAAAGATGTTAAGTTCTGCCATCGAGGGATAATTGCCGAGAGACTCAGGGAAGACGGAGTCGAGGTAATCGACCTATGACCTGGGAAAAGAAACGGGTGCTGGTGACAGTAACCGCCTACCCTGAAAAGAGCAAAAAATATGGCCAGGTCGTATGCACCATCGGCCTCACAGAGGAAGGAGAATGGATTCGCCTCTATCCGGTGCCGTTCAATGTCTTTTCCGGACCGCAAAAACTCAGAAAATATGATTGGATCGAGGTTGAATGCAAGAGAGCAGAAGAAAAGCTGAGCCGGAAAGAGAGCTATCGCATCAGAGATGGCTCTTTGAAGATCGTTGACAGAAGCCTCAGTTTGGGGAAAATCAAAGGAAAGGTGGACTGGAATGAGCGCAATAGGCTCCTGCTCAGTCATGTCGCACCGTCTCTTGAAGATCTTAAGGCCAAATTTGATGAAGATAGGACATCGATAGGTCTGATTAAGCCTGCAGAGGTTCTTGAGTTTTATAAAAAAGAAGATCTCCAGATATATCAAGATCCAAAAGTATTTCAACAATCCCTTTTCGGGACAAAGATTCCAGAGATAGAAGAAATCCCTCACCTATTCGGTTATAGATTTAGATGCAATGGATGTCAGAAAGGAAAAGAGCACAACATTCAATGCGAGGATTGGGAGCTATTTGAATCCTACAGGCGCTGGGGGATGCGGTATGATGATTTGAATTTGCTTTGGGAGAAACTGCAAGATAAATACTATAAATCCATGGTGGGCAGCGACCTTTACTTCTATGT
>JAUPKV010000337.1 GCA_030837265.1 Methanobacteriota archaeon | reverse complement strand
CCTGGAGAGACCATATATCTGGATGTTCCGGAACCAAACAAAAATG
This sequence comes from Methanobacteriota archaeon, assembly GCA_030837265.1. The sequence continues at coordinate 11,040 of JAUPKV010000337.1, read as the reverse complement.
CAATGGAAATTGCTGAAAAATATGGGATGAACAGGGTTTTTAAAACTATTCGTATGTACAGCCAGAAGAAACCTGACATAAAGCTTGAAGGAGTCTACGGGGTTACAAGCTTCGAACTTGGCTGAAGATGAGAACTAAATAATAATATATTTGCACAGTTAACATTTGATGTCCCTTATGTGGTGCTCGAATCGCTCTTCCCAGGCTGGTGCTGTTACACAAACCTGTTTAAGATTTCCCCTAAACCAGAACCTTTTCCCTGCAGGTACGACGACTACATCTCCAGCCTGGACCCCGTATTCTCCATCTTCAATTATCCAGACACCGCTTCCTTCGATGATATAGTAAATAAAATTACTTGTCTCGTGCATAAATTCCTCTGCATGTCCGGTCTCCGTTTCCTGGTATAATACAGCTGCATTCCTGCAGTCATCTTTAGTGGTGTAGACTCTCATCCTAATCCCATGCTTTTCGATTACTCCCGCATTTTCAGGTTTGAAAACAATGCGATAGGGTTCTGAAGGATTAGTAGAGCGTAACTCAGGAACAGATTCCTTCTCTTCAAAAGAATTAAGCAGAATTAAATTCTTTTCAAATCCTCCCTTTTCTTTCTTTTTTCTAAGTCTTGATTCTTCAATTTCATCTTTAGAAGAGCCTCTGAGTTCTGCTATTCTGTAAATAACCTCGAGTAAGTCGGCAAGCTCCTCGAGCTCTCTGCTCTCAAGATACTCCTCAATTTCCTCCGTAAGCTTGTTTTCAAGTTCGGGAAGAAAGCTGAGGTCTGAAAGCTCATTGACCGTGCATTTGCTACCTGAAAATTCGATGATCTCGGGTATCCGATCTCTAACTACCTTCGAACTGTTTTCGACCATAAACTTACCTTTCAATATCGTTCCTGATTAATGTCTACTAAAATGAGAGCAATTTAAATAAATATATAAACACTATGTATATATCCATCTGAAATGCTTCTGGAGAATAAAAAGTCGCATATAGCAGTGGTTATGGGCTGTATTTTCTACAGTATGAATGGACTTTTCATTGCCAACATCCATGATATGGCTATTTCTGCAATAATATTCTATAGATTATTCTTCGGATTGCTTTTTCTTTTCATTTATATAGCTGTCAGAGGTAAAAGTTCTGACCTCAGATTAAAGAAAAGGAAAGAAAGTTTTCTCCTGCAAGGAGTACTTGTTGTTACCTGCATGCTTCTTTATTTTACCTGCCTGAAAATTACCTGTGTCTCTGTTGCCATACTGCTGCAGTATACAGCTCCAATTTATGTGATGCTGGCCTCTCCTTTTATCCTGAAAGAAAAAATAGGAAAGGAAAGTTTAGCTGCACTCTTTGTCTCAATTACAGGGATATACCTTATTGTTAAGCCTGCAGAAGGATTTTCAGGAATACAAATAACTAATACCTATATTCTCGGTATTGCAGCAGGACTGCTGTCAGGGGTAGTATTTGCGGCATTGATAATGAATGTAAAAGTTCTGAAAGCAGAATATTCTGAACTTGCAATAATTTTCTGGCCCATGATGATTGCTTTTTTAATTTTAAGTCCCTATGCGTTTGATGTTTCCCCTGAAATTCTATACGACAATCTGAAAATTCTTTCAATTTTTGGGGTAGTATCCGTAGGCCTTGGGGAAATCTTCACAGTTATCGGGCTTGCAAATGTTAAAGCCCAAACTGGAAGCCTTCTTGCTCTGGTAGAGCCTGTCAGTGGAGTATTTTTCGATATAGCTATTCTGGGAATCTCAATATCTACGAAGACACTTGTAGGTTGCGCTCTCATAATGGTTTCTGCACTGTTCATAAGCGTTAAGGAATCGGAGAGGATAAAAGAGAAGCCCGGAAGCCTTATTTAAAAAAGACTTTGCATAACGCTTATAGGAAAATTTATTGTGAGAAGTAAATATCTCTTGCCTTCAAAAGAGCTTTTATGTTTTCGAGAGGAGTATGGGGAGCAAGTCCACAGCCGGGAGCCAGGATATCAATTCCATCCTCAAGACAGGCAGTAGCTTCGATCATAACTGCCTCAGGCTTTTTTGTTAGCAGAGTATCTGAGGGAGATATATTTCCTATCAGACGCACCCGATCCCCAATAACCTCTTTTGCAAAACTGACACTTACTTTTTCTTCGATGCTTATCCCGTCAAATCCGGCATCTGCAAGGGGATCAAGAATGGCGGTGGTGTCCCCGCACATGTGAAGGATTCTCGTTCCTTTAACTTCCCGGCAGAATTTCCTGTACAATGGAAGGACAGACGTTTGAAACATCTCCGGGGCAATTATATCAGGCCCGGCTTCTGAATCAATAAGGGTTATAGCATCTGCCCCTCTATCCAGCAAACCATTGGCATATTCGATACAGGCGTCGATTAAAATTCCCATGAGTTCTTCCAATACTTCAGGATTTGTCACAAACCACATCAAATAGTTTCTCATTCCAGAGAGCATCATGGCAAGTCCGGCAGGGCCCACAAGTCCGGCAATAACGGGTACATCTTCCCCTACTTTTTCTTTCATAATTTCAACTGCATCCAGTACTACCGATGTCCTCTTGTTTTTAAGGAACGAATCCGGAACTGTTATTTGCTTGACATCTGCCTTTTTCTTGCAAGGAAAATCAGTTACATAGGGCTGTATATCAATACTTCCTTCAGATACTGTACAGCCAAGGGTCTCTGCAAGCACTGTAGTACAGAAAGGACAACGTACACTCTCAAATCCTGCAATCTCATACCCTGCCATTGCGAGAGTTGCCATCTTTTCTGCATCATAATTAGCCTGAGGCCAGTATACTCCAGTCATCTCCATGAGCTCGACAGTGCCGGTCTGGGTTACCGAGCAGACAGGGATAATATCTAAAGCTTCGCCCTTCACTGCTTTCTCAAATCTCTCTTTTAAAGTAAATGTACTCATTTTTGTCACCAAATTAATGAAATAATAGTTGGAATGTAGTTTGAATATAATTTTATAATTAAATATTCTATTCAAATAATTGCATAGTGATCTGTAATCATAGCGATCTGTAATTAAACAAGAAGGTACCCCTGTAAAACAAGGAAATATATTCTGAAAAATCACAGGTTTCCAATCATCAGCGAAGACTGCGCCTACAAGATGTTTATGTCGATTCATGAATATTTCAAGATTAAGGCAGGAATTCCGTCACCGATGGAACAAAATGATTTTGCAAAAAAGAGTTAATATAAGATAATATTAATTAAGAAGTAGTTGGCAGAATTTGAGTCCCTATTCCCAAATTCCACCTGTGATCCAACCCAAAGATTAAGAGGAAACCCAATTGCTCTTAATCTGTTATTTTATAATATCGTGAAGATATATATCATAACCGATTAAAAAAGTATTTTATAACTTTAATATTTTAATTTGCGTTATAATTTTTACAAAACAAAATATTAAATGCCATTGAAAGTTTTAACGAGAAAAATAAAATTAGCATATATATTCATGAATGAATCACAAGCTTTATTAAAAACAAAGACATAACAAAAAAACAGTAGAAATAAAAAATTAATTATAAAGTGATTAAATTATTTGGCTTTTACCCGCAAAGAAACAGATGAAATATCTAAGAAAAGTAACTGAGAAGTAATGGTAGGGCAGAGCCCTTTTCTCTGCCTCTACCTGCGATCCAACCCAAAGATTAAGAGGAAACCCTTATAACTCTTAATCTGCATGCATTTTATAATCATTTAGCCATATATATCATGACCGATTCAAAAATTTATATCTGGTTCTAATTTTTAAGGGAATGGAAATATTCAATATCTTGAAAAATTTAATAACTTTCTATATATAATAACTGAATAATTGGTTTATAATCAAAATTCAGCTAAGGTTTCCAGTTATTAAAGAGCTTCATATAATACCATCTATTTTGCAATACCATCTATTTTGCCCCTGATTTTATACATAGCAACAACAATCCCATTAGCCCCCAGTTAGATACGGCACTCACAACCCTCCAGGCAAAGCGAAGTGGATTTTTTAGCAGATGAATACAGTTCTCTATTTTTACGTCCCGTTATATCTATATTTATTATCTGGTTGATTTCTTCAAATAAAATGTGCATAACTTGACTGTAGAAACCCACTACATCTCTTTTAATGCTGACATAATGTCTTTTCCGTAAGCTTTGAGAAAAGGTATCTGGTCAGAGGCTGCTGAATGGACGTAAATATGGGTAAAGCCTAAGTTAATAAACTTATTTACAAATTTTATGTGTTCGTCGGGATTCTCGGAAAAGCAACCGTTTTTTCGCATATTGTCAATTCCTACAACTTTTCCATTTTGAGCAGACATCTCGGGAGTGTAAATCTTGTTCAAGAAAAGTGCAGGAACTTCAGCCCCAGCCCAAAATTTCTTGCGATTCTCAATAGACGCTTCAATGTCAACTCCATATTCAACAGAAATTTCTATCGCTTTTGGCATATTCTCCACGTCTTTTCCGGCATCCTGGGCCCCTTTTTTGAACTGGGAAAGAATCTGTTTGCACTTCTCCAGGCTTTCCCCCCCTCCTACCGTTAAAAGACCATCTCCATAATAGCCTGCAATATATGCACTTTCAGGAACGAGAGAAGAGATATATATAGGAATTTCATTTTTTGGTAGAGTGTATAATTTGGCCTTTTTTGTTCGATAGTAACACCCGTCAAAACTGACTTTTTCCCCAGTCCAGAGTTCACGTATAAGTTCTATTGCCTCTATCATGCGGATCTGGCGCTCATCATATTCAGGCCACTCTAAAGTTACCGAATACTCATTTAAAGCTTCCCCGGTTCCAACGGCAAGATAGGTTCTTCCTGCTGCAAGTGAAGAGACAGTCGCAGCAGCCTGAGCAATGATAGCAGGGCTATAACGCAGGATCGGACAGGTCAGGCCTGTTCCCAATTCAATTTTCTGAGTACTCACAGCTGCCGCACCAAGCCAGCTCCAGATAAAGCAGGCTTGTCCCTCTTCACTCCAGGGATGAAAATGGTCACTGGCATCAATACTCTCAAAACCTGCCTTTTCAGCAGCTACAACCTGTTGTAACAACTCGGAAGGAGGAAATTGTTCAGGCGCAATCTTATATCCCAATTTAAGCATTTTTTAACCCCCGATAATATTTCTATAAATTAAAAAATATAAATTATATTTAATAATCATATTCAGGCTCAAAATATTATTCCATTTGTATCTTAACCGGAAGTCAAAGCTCCTTTGGGTATATTGAAAAGAATGAAAAGAAAAAGAGAAGAGAAGAAAAGATAGGGACTCAGAGGGATTGAGTCAAGCTTGAATCGAGACTGGTGCACTGCCGGTCAGGAAGAACCGAAGATGAGATCAATTTCCCTAAATCCTTTGCCATCTCCAGTAGATTAGGCCTGAAAGAAACCTCAACTTTATCCGTACCCGCTGCAATTATCGTATCCAGCACATCAAAACCCATGTAATAAAGAAGACCTGCAGTGTATTCAAAATATGGCTTAAAGGCATCAGTGTCAGAGCTGCCCTGGGAAAAGACAAGAATTAACTTTTTGTTATCAAGTCTACTCGAAAAGTCTGTCCGTAGAAAAGCTGTTAAACGGTCAATAAAGAGTTTAGTCTGGGCAGTCATCTGCCACATGTATACAGGGGACCCGAGTATTACAACATCTGCAGCTTGTACTTCCCTGTAAATTCCCTGCATATCATCTTTTATAGAACAATAACCTGATCCCATACACTTTCGGCATGCATCGCAGCCTTTAATCTCTAGAGAAGCCAGATTATATACAGCTTTACTGGCTCCATTTTCAGCAGCTCCGTCAAGAATTGCGTTCACAAGTTTTGCAGTGTTTCCTTCAATATTGGGACTACCCACCAATCCGAGAATTTTAATGCTAGAACCCCCTTTTAAATTTAAATTGACAATGTTTCAAATGAATATGCAAAGATATAGAGGACAAGTCAGTATAAAAATTTTTCTTTTACAGCACCGGTACTGAATTCGTCAAAATTCTATTTTTAAAGAGGAAAAAAGAAAGGAACAAGAAAAAGCAAATTACTAAACTTCGTAGGAATGATTTTACAATATTATAATACATCGAAAATTTTTCTACCGATGCGGACGATGCTTGCACCTTCTTCTATTGCGATTTGATAATCGTCTGTCATTCCCATTGAGAGATATCGAAGATGTTTTTTTAAATGATTCTCTGCGTTGTCTTTTAAATCTCTCAATTCTTTGAAATATTTTCTTGAAGCTTCTGGATCTTCGTTTTCTGGTGGGATTGTCATCAAACCTTCAAAACTTAAGTATTTGAGTGTTGATATTTGATCCAGAAGCTTCAAGAGGTCATCGGGCTTTAATCCGGTATATTTTTTTTCGTCGGTCTTCACTTGTATGAGGATTTTCTGGATTACCTTTTTCTCTTTTGCTGCATTGTTTATTTTTTCTGCAAGTGCATATGAGTCAATACTTTCTATCAAGTAGGGATTCAGGTCTACTACTTTTTTTGCCTTATTTAACTGGAGTGTGCCGATAAAGTGGGTTTTAATATCGGGCGGAAGATATGGAGCCAAATCTTTCATCTGCTGGTAATGGTTGAAGCCGATGTCTGTAACACCTACTTTTATGGCTTCATCTATTTGTTTTTTTGATGCGTATTTTACTGCAGCGACAAGTGTTACATCAGAGGGTATTTTTTTTAGAATTTTTTTTACATTGTCTCGTATCATATGTTATTACTTCATTTAATTATAATTCTGATTAGTAAGTGTATGGCGAGATTTTAGTATTTTATCTTTTTAAAATGAGCGTTTCTAGCCCGAAGTAGTTGTATAATATATTTTTTATAGCTTTAATTGTTTTGCATTTATCAATTTGCCCGGGTCAGAGACACTTTCAGTTATTGATGTGCCTTTTTTTAAATCATAATTTTTCATTTTCTTTTCACTTTTAAAACCATAAAAGCTCCAAGGAATCCAATCAACACCGAGAGTGCACTGGAACCGGGCAAACTGGGTAATTTGGGCAATTCGGGCAATCCTGATAATCCGGGAATCAAGGGTTCCTTCTTTTTAGGATCTGCTTTCACAGGTAGGCAGGCATAGGTATCATAATCATAAACGGAAACTCCCAAGAAAGCAGGATCATTTGAATAATAGTCTGCAAGTTCCGCAAACAGTTTCTGAACTGATACCTTATCTTCAAAGCCTTTATCTACTGAAACTTCAATCAGTCCTTTAGAATTTTCACCCCTTATTTCACCCATTTGGGGAGCAACGGCATCAATTATACCGGATGCTGAATTTAATTCTTTAATGTCCCCACAGTTAGCTCTCACAACAAAAAAGTCAACTAAAGGAGTTATTTTCTCAATCTTCGATGCTGGATAGGAAGGTGGAACACTTGCCGAAAGGGATATGTTTTTCCCGACTTTTTGACGGACAGCCTCAAATAGTGTACTGTAATTAAATATATCTTCCGAGCCTTCTTTGTTAGCGGGGTTAATATATATGTTTATTCCGTCAAAAGGTGCAATAGATTTATTATTATAATCAAGTACGGCGTCCAAAGAATCCTGACTGGCGTTAGAGCCCTCTATTTCTGTGCAGTTATAATTTTCAAACAAAACAGCATGTACGGAAAGTCCTTCCTTATGGGCCATTTTAACAAAACGTTCGCATTGCCAGACATCTTTAGTATCCACGTTCAGGAAAATCGTGTTCATGCTCGAAGAGTCAAGTTCATTTGCAAGTGTAGTGAAATCGAACCGGTATGGAGAAGAAAGCTCAATTCCGGATAAATTGACATTGTATTCAGGAAATTCAGTGTCTGGAGTACTGATCTTATTTTCACTTTGATTCTTCTGTGTTACTGCAGGCTCAGAAATATTCCTGGAAGTATTGTTTTCGGAAGTTTTCCCCGAAATATTTTCAGTTGAAACGCTTTTTACTAATGTGGAATTCAATCCTTGAGCAGGAACAACATTAACTATGGGTTCCGTTCCGACAAATTTTCGAACCAGCACGTAATCAACTGCCATATAGCCTGTGTTGTCCGAAGAGTCCTGATTGGAAGCTGCATAAAGATAAACATGCATTGGAGAACTAGTGATAAAATCATTCGAAGCAAAGTCCATCTTCAAGTCACGGATACCATCCTTAAACCAGGCTATTTTACGAGTATTGTTCTCTTCAAACCAGGCGATGCTTGAGATATACCACTTTCCTTCTGGCACAGAAACATCCAAAATATCCTCTGAGTTATGCTTTTGACCCCCGTAATTTGTTTCCCAGCTAACACGACTCTCATTAGTAGAGCTGGTCTTAAATTTAATTTCATTTTCTCTGTTATCTATCTGGTCAATGAAACCCTGCTGCAGAAGAGGCCCCCTAAGATCTGCACCTTTTGTAACTTTCATTTTTTTGATAACAAACATGCAATTGATATCAAAATTGCTCCTGCTGTAAATTGTAGAAGAGTCCTGGGCATGAACAGTCGGGGCAATAACTTCACAGATCCCATTTTCAACTTTAACAGTGCCTCCTCCGGTACCTTTAGCATTCCAAACAAGATTGCTGAGGGCATTTCCATCAAAATTATCGAAGAAATCAAATGTTTTTTTCCCGTTGCTCGCAGACATGACCCCGGAATTTCCATACTTCATGAGAATTTCACTTGTTCCCTTTGATGGCAGATATGGAACCTTTACCCAGACGGTAGCTTCTTGATTTTCAAGGTCCCATGTTTCAATCCAGTAGTTAAGTGTCTTGTTTTCGGAATAGAAGCGAATATCCGAACCATCAATTTCTGCCTTTGAAAAATCGAAATTCGAGGAATTTAATTGAACATATATCGGGTAATCCGTCAGAGTCTTACCGGCACTGGCATTTATGATTATTTCCTGGGAGTGATTCCAGTGGTCGTCTTTTGAGCTTGGACTCTGTACATTATTATTCGTAGCCAGGGCAAAGCCTGTGAAAAAAGTTATCAGAAACACAGAGACAATCCCGAATACGATAAATCTATTTTTCATTTATAGTAGCCTCTCGCAAATCTTTTATCAGACACTGCTAAGCATTAAAACCAAAATATTGATAATCAATGGTTATTTGCTCAAAAACAATAAACCTTTTCATATTATACATATGTGAATAATTCGGAGATCAATAATTAGATTTTTATAAAAATCAATGTGAAAATTTCTCTAAGATCAAACCAAATAAATCCGAAACAATAATAAAGAACATTTACATTTACAGCCCAGATGACTCTTTTGTCCAGCACTGAACTGAGAAAACTCATACAGGCAACCCCCCCATTGCTTGAAAATGCAATTGATATAGAGACACAGATCCAGCCTAACGGGCTTGAACTCACCCTTAAAGAAGTAAAAACAATTGAAGGTGCAGGAGCTGTGGACTTCGATAACTCCGAAAGAATTGTCCCGGATGCAAATACACTGGAATTCGGAAGTGATGGCTGGATTTACCTGCCAGAAGGAATTTATAAAGTAATCTTCAATGAAATAGTAAATATTCCTATGAATTTAGCTGCAATTGCAAAGCCGCGGTCCAGCCTTTTAAGATGCGGGGCTACTCTTGAAACCGCTGTGTGGGATGCAGGATATAGAGGGCGCAGTGAGTCAATGCTTGTAGTATACAATACTGCAGGTTTCAGACTGAAAAGAAATGCTCGAATTATGCAGCTCCTGTTCTATACTCTGGATTCCGAATTAGAAAAAGGATATTCAGGAATATACCAGAACGAAAATACAGAGTGAGATTACAGAAAATTGTCTTATTTGTCATTATTTGAATTCTGCCGAGTCTTTAAAGTTTTTTCAATTTAGTTATTATCTACTAAAGTTACAAGTTCAGAATCTAAAATTATTAGATAAAATAGGATATTGGATTAGATGCTTAAAATACTATTAACAAGATTCCACAAATCTATTCCTAGAAAATAACTTAAAATTATGGCAACAGTAATCAATCCTATCAAATAAAGTACCTCCTTAGGCACTCTTTACACCTCCCTTTTAGCCTTCCATATAATGTTGTATTCAATTCTAGTTAACACTCCAAAATATACAATATTTTGCATCCGGCGAGAAAATCTCACTTCTGCAAGAAAAAGATTGAAAACAGGATTTTTCTTTCAAAGCCAAATAACGGATAAAGTATTTATTTTCAAATCAGTATATCACAGGCTTATGAGCACAATAGGCAAATCCATCAGGATGGAACGTATTTTCAATAGAGTAACCGGCAGAACTATTATTATTCCAATGGACCATGGAGTAGGTGCAGGCCCAATAAAAGGGCTTAAAAACCTCCAGCAAGCTGTAAATCAGGTCGCTGACGGAGGGGCAAATGCCGTACTCGGCCACATGGGGCTTGCGAAACATGGACACCGAGGATATGGACAGGATGTCGGTTTGATAATTCATTTGTCAGCTTCAACTTCTCTTGCTCCTGATCCGAATCATAAAACTCTGGTAACGACTGTTGAAGAAGCTATAAAAGTAGGGGCAGATGCCGTTTCCGTCCATATTAATGTAGGAGCCGAAGATGAATACGAAATGCTTCAGGGGCTAGGGTATGTTGCAAGAAAATGTGACGAATGGGGAATGCCTCTTCTTGCCATGATGTACCCCCGAGGAAAGAAAGTTCGTTCGGAATACGACGTGGACGTCGTAAAACATGCAGCAAGGATCGGAGCCGAACTTGGGGCAGACATAATTAAGACAAATTACACTGGTAGCCCTGAGACTTTCAAAGAAGTAATTGACGGATGCCCTATACCTGTAATAATTGCAGGTGGTCCAAAAGTGGAATCGGAATATGAATTACTGGAAATGATAGACTCTTCCATAAAATCCGGTGGGCGGGGCGTTGCTATTGGAAGAAATGTATTTCAGGCAGAAGACCCTACCGAACTAGTGAGGAAAATTTCAAAAGTAGTCCATGAGGGCATAAGTGCGGAAGAAGTATCAAACATGAGGAAATAAGTTGGCAAGTCTGGATTCCTT
>JAUPKV010000034.1 GCA_030837265.1 Methanobacteriota archaeon | reverse complement strand
TGGGGCAAGGACACAGTTTTTTCCGCGGACTTCCGCGTTTTCAGTGGTTATAAAGGCATGATTTAATTTTTCTTGCCCTTAATTGTTTTTTCTCTTGCATTTAATTCCCTAATGTAACTAATTTATAATTATGGATCTTTCATGGAATCGAAGCACCAGATCCTGACTATCGCGAGTTAGATTCACTTTTAAGCTTCTGAGCGATTATCCTGCGGACCTTTTTTTTAATTAAGCTTCACAAAAGATAAGAGACTACAAGCAACATAGTTAACCGAAATATTTTAGGGATAAAACACAAAGTAAAAAGTAGCAAACCGGTGGGCAGCTGATTTTTGATGAAAAGCATTATATTCCTTAACATCCATTAAGCGGGCTATATCCTTATCATTAACATAAAAATACTAGCAGGTGACAAAAATGGCTCGTTTTCCAGAAGCAGAAGAAAGGTTATTGAATAAAAAAATTTGCATGAAATGCAATGCAAGAAATGCAATTAGAGCAACTCGCTGCAGGAAATGCGGCTCAGATGCCCTTCGCGTTAAATCAAAGGAATCCAAGGGAGCCTGATCTTTTTTGCGGGTGGAAGCACACCTTCAAAAAATTATTGATCAGGAAGGAAAAGTTCATCTTACCCTTATTGATCCGGCATCCCAAACACCTGAAAGAGCGGCTGAAATGGCTCTGGCGGCTGTTGAGGGAGGCACGGATGCCATCATGATAGGTGGCTCAACAGGTGCATCGGGTGTCCTGCTTGATGAAACTGTCATGAGGATTAAAGAGAAGGTAAATGTCCCAACCATCCTTTTCCCGGGAAGTTCAGCCGGGCTCAGCAGGTATGCAGATGCTGTATTTTTCATGAGCCTTCTGAATTCCAGAGATTTAGGATATATAATTACAAACCAGGTACTTGCGGCCCCCCTTGTATATAAAAGTCAAATTGAACCGATTTCTATGGCTTACCTTGTAGTAGAGCCAGGGGGGACTGTCGGTTGGGTAGGCGATGCGAAATTAATCCCAAGAAAAAAACCTGAAATTGCTATGGCTTATGCTCTTGCAGGCAAATACCTGGGCATGCACTACACCTACCTTGAAGCCGGGTCCGGAGCCGATACACCTGTAAATCCTGAGATGATAGGTGCCGTCAAACAAGTACTCGGAGAAAACAAACTTATCGTCGGCGGCGGAATCAGAGATGCAAAAGCTGCAAAGATCTGCGTTTCTGCTGGCGCGGATATGATCGTCACGGGCACAGTTGTTGAAGAAGTAAGCGATATTACTGCAAAGGTTTCTGAGATTGTGTCAGCCGTAAAGCGATGATCTTCCTTAAAATGTATTTTCAGGATATAACTCCTGCTTTTCGGATCAGAAAGGATTTCATTAATTCACTTTCCATTAATATTTCATTTTTTTTAATTGTTTACAATCCATGAGAGGCCGATTCTAATAAATAGTTTTAAAGGTAAATACTGAGTCCTACTTCAGTATCTCATCTACTGTTAATGAATCTGTGAAATGCAATTTCAGAAAATGGATCTTTGAAATGCAATTTCAGAATAGGTAAATATTTCATTAGAAACAAACAGTTGATCCTTCATAATTAAGGATCAAGTGTCAAGTTGCAATTAAACGAAGAGGTATGATTATGCTCAAGATTTCCAATTTGGTAAAAGATTATGAGGTAAATTCTCATAAAATAAGAGTGTTGGACCATCTAGACCTTGCAGTGGAGGACGGTGAAATCCTTGGGATTACAGGCCGAAGCGGGAGCGGGAAATCTACGCTTCTTCGCATCATCCGTGGAGTTGAGTCATTTCAGGAAGGGACAATTGAATTGGACGGGGAAATTGTAACCCCTGATTCCGGGATTGAAGGAGAGAAGTTTTTAAAAGGCGTAACTGCAATACACCTCCAGCGAAATTTCGGGCTATGGAATGGGCCTGCAATTGAAAACGTTATAAGGAGATTATACTACCTTCGAGCAGGTCATGAAGGGCTTCCGCAAAATGAACACCTTCCGCACGAGGTACCCAATGAATACGATGAGCTTTTTGTGGAGGCAATGGAGTATCTCAAACTTGTAGGGCTGGAACACAAAGCTCTCCATTCCACAAACCTCCTGAGCGGCGGCGAAAAACAAAGACTTATATTGGCAAGGCAGCTGGCTGCAAACCCTAGAGTTCTTCTGCTGGATGAGCCTGTTACAATGACCGGGCCGGATACGAAGCAAGAAGTGCTTGATATGATCAAAAAACTGAATGAAAAATTGAACATATCGATAATAGTAGTATCTCACCTTCCTGAAATTCATGCCTATCTTGCTGACAGATTAATCTTCCTTGAGAACGGAAAGATCGTAGCCGATGGGGAACCTTCCTGGGTGCTCAAAAATTTCCTTAAAGATATGAAACCTAGAGGAGCACTTGCAGAACCCGAAAGTAAAGAAGTTTGCGTAAAAGTACAGGATGTCTCAAAACGCTATTCGCTTATTCGGATGGGAGAAGTCCTGAATATGAAGGATATTTCTCTGAATATCCATAAAGGAGAAATTCTGGCTTTTGTCGGTGCTTCAGGTGCCGGGAAAACTACACTTATAAAAATAATGGAAGGACTTATTAAGCCTAAGAGCGGTACTGTTGAATATCTCTGCAATGGAGACTGGGTAGATATCTCCGAATATAGCCAGAATCGCATGGAGCTTCGGCGGATCATGAGCGTCATGAACCAGGAGTTCTCCATGTCCGTCCATTCGACGGTCAGAGATCAAATTCGGTTCAGATTGAGCATTAAAGCGAAAGGTGCAATCGAATATGCACGGAAAAAAGCCAGCGAAATGGGGCTTTCCGACGAGACCCTCGATACTATCTACCGCCTGCCGGATATGCCCGAAGAGGAGAAAGAAATCGCACTGCGGGAGCTTAACCTCAGCGACACTATATATTTTGAACTCTTCCCAATAATCCCGGTAACTGATGTAGATGTATACGCAAAGCCAGTCTTTGAAGCTCTTGACCTGCCAATGGAAATCCTTGAAAAAACTCCTTACCAGTTCAGCGGAGGCGAGCATGTTCGGGCTTTTATTGCTCTAAGCCTTACCACATCCCCTGAATACCTCATGCTTGATGAGCCCTTCGGAGATCTTGACC
>JAUPKV010000336.1 GCA_030837265.1 Methanobacteriota archaeon | reverse complement strand
GGCACTGCGGATCCGGACCAAATTACAAAAATCCTCATTCTGACCATGGAACTTTTTAAAAGCATATTTTCCATAGAACACTTTACTTCAGCCCGATTCTGGATTTATTTCGCTCTGGCGATAGGTATTTCCTCCCATATGGCCCTGAGCTGGGAAGATCTTAAAGGAGCAGGAAGAGGCCTGGTCACAATATTTGGACTTATTCTTATCGTAAACGCAGCAGCCCTTATCCTCAACCTCGATATCTCCGGTTTTTTCAGGGGCATTCTGTTCCTAAATGTATACTTGCTGGCATTTTCGATGATTTCGATTGTTTTTTCATTAATCAGGCTAGCCCTGAGCGGTTTTGCGTATTTTTTGATCAAATAAAGAAAGGATTAAATTCATTTCACACATTGGAGGAATAAATTCAATCAATGATAACGTTTGCTTCAACCTGCTTGAAAAGATGAGGCTTTTCCGTGTGAACCGGGATAACGTTCTCAGGTTTTATCGCGTTTATCATTCCAAGAATCTCACAGCCGGATGCATGGCCTGAGGCATGTGACGAGTGCTTTGTAATCTTGAAGCGGTCCAGCCAGTACTGCTTTTTTTCCTCATCCAGTTCCATTTCATCGCAAAAAGGATCACAAGAAGATTTTATCCAGATAGCGTTTTGCGGTTGAATATCTACAAGCTGGTTCATTTCCCACAAGCTCATGGAAACCACGTATTTTTCCGGATTCTGCTGCAGGTCTTTACAGGTTATCGAATTATCCAGGAATAAATATGCTCGTTCCCATGACTCATAGTCTTTCTCAATTATATCTTTCTCATAACCTTTTTCGCAAATTAGTCCCCAACCTTTTCTAGGTACTAAAATTTTTACGTCCTTAATACGAAACGGACTCAATTTATCAAGTTCTTTGATAAGGTGAGCAGCTTTTAAAGGAACTACAAAATCTCGACCATTAGCTTTTGCCGAATCAAAAATGCTTTTCATCCTGTCCAGGTCTCTTACCGGATGCTCAACAAATATTAAACCTCCGGAACCTGATACAAACTCTGTGATTTCTTCATTTACTCGGTTTTCGCTATCAATTTGAGTACTGTCTATCCGTGTACCCTCGCAGATCAGCCATTTCGGGCTGGCTAATCCGGCCTTTTCTACAAACTTCCTGCTTAACTCTTTGTTGGAGCCATGAAAACGGATATCCCCAGTATAAACTAAATTTCCTTCACTTGTATAAATTATAAATCCGCAGGCACCCGGTATAGAATGGTCGATAGGAAACATTTCAACTTCAAAGCTGCCTATCTTTTCCTTCTTCTCAGACTTCATTAATGTATAATTCCTTGGATGGAGCTCCTTTTGTTTACAGGTAGCTCGCACCAATTTCCCTCCGTTTGTGTTAAACTTGAAGGCATCACAGACATTAATGTATTCTGAGAATGTGCTGCTTCCGGTTTCCTCTATACATTTCAGTATTGTTTTTGTCTCAGCTGTACAGTAAATGGGAATGTCATGTCTTAAAAAATGAATATACTGAGCATGGTCAGCGTGGGCATGAGTGAGGAGCACAGCATCTATCTCTCTTTCCTCCCCAGTTCTTCCCATATGTTTGAGATAATCGGTCCTGTAAAAGCCTTTCATATCCGGCAAAAGGCCAAGCTCAAAAAAATCAGTCAAACCGGAACATTTTCTCGGTTGTAAAAATTCAGAACAGTATTTAGAGTTCTGATTAAAACTCATTCCAAAGTCCAGTATGATTCTTGTTCCCTCGTGTTCAACAAGAATCTTATTACCGCCTATCTCGTTCTTTCCTCCAAGAATGTCAATCTTAACCAAATCTAGCACCCCTTAAAATAAGATATGAAATTTTTTTTAAATTTTATTTATATACATATAAATAATTTTCTATTTGTGTTCAAGTAAAACTGTTTGTTCTATTCAATATCTATTTAGATTGTCATTCTCTGTCAAGGATTTTGAAGTAAATGACCAAGAAAGCTGGCCTGAACCACTCATTTATGTCGAATGGATTGAAAATACTAGCTTGAAATCTAACTTTGATAGATCATTTTGGACTAAGCCTATTAGTAATTTAATAAATATTGTCAAAAATGGAATTTCAAAGTCAAGGAACATAGCAGTAGTACTAAGATTAGCAAAAGTCTATGAAATTAATGGTTTTTCAACTGGATAATCTTAGGAAAATTAGGGAAAATACCATCTCCTCCGAATGACTTGTTTGATGAGTTAATTAATCGAGTTATTACTAGGCGACAACCGGGACTTAAATCGGTTATTGAATACATTTCTGCTATTGTCAGAAGAATGCCTGAACTTTTTAATGAGAAACGAACCGAGTCTTTAATAATTGTTTTACAATACCTCATAAAAGAAACTGAACTTCCCGATAAAAAAAGTTTATACGAGATCGGATATTCTTTGATTCCAATCGATGAACTGCCAGTCTATCGGAGATTATCTGCAGAGCTATCATTTTGGATTTTTAAGAAACAGAAAAATGAAGGTAAGGAAATTCCTCCAATCGTAATAGACTGGAAAGAAGCTTGCTTGAAAGATCCTTTTCCTCCAGTAAGAAATTTCTGGATACAACAAATTGCGAACGAAGAACTTATCTAAAAATCTCATATTTTGTATGGGCTCCGGAACCTGTTTTCTTGATCAGGTCGAGCTCTATGAGTTTTTTAAGGTGCTGGAGGACTGTAGGTTTTGAAAGGCCGGTCAGCTCGGAAATTTCACTGCTTTTCATAGGAGATACTGCGGATTGCAAGATTTGTTTATCATAATCGTCAAGGACCATAGAGAGATTTTTTTGAAAATCACGGCGAAACGGTTGGGATCGGGTTTGAAAGTTACGGAGCAGAGGGGATGATTTTCGGTTTCGTTCTTTATTAGCTGAATCCCGTAGCCGTATCTTTCTATAAACCCGGTATCGTATAGAAGGCTGCAGATTGAAGGATTTCTGGGAACGTGATCAGGGTCATCGAGATCAACACCCGGGAGCAGTCCGCCGGGATTTTTAATCTCAATTCGGTCAGGATAGATGAAAATTCGGACATCGGCATTGATAATATAATTCCTGTGAGATACTGCATTTATGATTGCTTCCCGTAGAGCTCCTGGCGGATATTCTTCCATTTTAACTCTTCTTGTTCCTTTAAGAAATTCTACTTTTTTAATTATCCGCAGCATGTCTTCATAAACCGACTCGATGCATTTCCATATGGGACCCTCGTATTCTTTCTCCATATCGGCTGACCTTTTTCCATTCCTATCATTCTAATTTTCGCTTGCGGGATAAATTCCCTGACATCTGTAAAAAAGAGTGTCCCTGCGTTAGTTAACATCCCATTCTTTATTGCCCCGGCACTTCTTAAGTATCGGTCCCTATCTTCATCCGCTATACCTCTACCTCTATTTTTCAAAATTTCCTTAAATAAGGGTAAATATTTAACGGTAAATTCGTCAAAGTAATTTACTGTAAAATTTATTGGCCTACAGTAGTTTACAGTATATTTTCCGGAGGGGATCATGTTAAAAAACTCGAATAAACAATAACTCACTAGAGTAAAAATAGGAGACTTTTTAATATATTCTGAGATTGCCAAAATTCACCATTGATTCTGCTAGCAATTGACTACAATCAATTCAAAACCCAGAAAATAATAAAAAGTCTCAAAAATAGAGAGCTTTTATTATTTTCCGGATCTTTGTAGGGAGTGGAAAACTGTAGCGAATTAATATTCGATCTCTGCAATCCGGAAAATAATAAAGAGCTCAGATTTCATAGTCAACTTTTACCGTTTGCTTGAATTTAAGTAGTTGTTATACTTTTTTAACCAGTC
>JAUPKV010000335.1 GCA_030837265.1 Methanobacteriota archaeon | reverse complement strand
GAGGGATTTTTAGTAAAATGTTTGAAAACTAAAAAATCGATACGAAAATTAATATTTTTAAATTTTAAAAAATATTGTTCAGCCTTAATAGCAAATATATAGATAAAGATAACAAAAATTATGCAATTATTCACTTTGTTAACCACGAGATATCTTCAAAGAAAGGAAAGTAAAAAATCAGTAATTAAAGTAAATTTGATAAAATCAAAATTTAAAAAAGCAATCCTAATATAGAATAATACAATTAAATTGTTTTATTGGCACAATACTTATAAGTGATTGTAATAAAATGGAAGATCATTATGGTAGTAAGTTTTATGAGGGATCCATGTTGAACGGCAATGGAGAAAACCTTTTCAAAGCAATTTCAAGCAGTACCCGCTTATCCATCCTGGAAAGCCTGAACGAAGGGGATAAGCATATCTCTGGTCTTGCAAGGGAACTAAGTATTTCCGTACCTGTAGCAGCCAAACACATTAAAATTCTGGAAAAAGCTCAACTTATTGAGAGAAAAAAGATCGGGAACACTCATATGATAGGCATTAAACTGAACAACGTCTATTCTTTCATGGATCAATTTGCAGAAAACAGGAAAATTGAAGTTGAACAGGGTACGTCTCTTCTTGAAGCCCTTAAAAGTGTGGCTCCTGTGGAGGTAACAAAAGTGGGAAATCGGGTCAAGATTGTCTCTACAGATGGAGAAGAGGGTTTTTATGTGTATGAAGTGGACGGGAAATTCTCGGATAAGACAGTTGAAGAATATATTTTTCACGAAGATGTGTGTGTGGAGTGGAAAAAGTTAGTCTCAATAACAAAAAAAAGATTATCGGTAAACGTCAGAAGATAAAAAACATCAGTACTAATTACGCAAAATTAATTTCAGAGATATATGAGCTGTAAACTCAAATTTGCTTGATTTGACCTATAATTCCTTTCACATTGAGTACATTTTTACCTTCAAATTAATTTTATACGCACTCATAGTCGTCTTTTTTAAAAAGCGCAATCTTTATTTAGATTAAATCAAATTAGGTTGATTTAACTTAACTAATGTTTACTTGATCTAATGTATTTTATTTGACTTGATGTTTAGGTGATATTTATGCATATAATGGAAGGATTTTTACCGGCAATTTGGTGTGTAGTGTGGTTTGCATTATCCATACCAGTGGTTGCATTTGGTATTTACAAAATGAACAAGATAGTGAAAGAAAAACGCGAGATATTACCTGTCCTTGCAGTCGCAGGTGCTTTTATCTTCGTACTTTCCTCCCTGAAATTGCCTTCAGTTACCGGAAGCTGCTCTCACCCTACAGGAACAGGGATTGCTGCAATAATATTTGGACCTGCCATTACATCGGTTCTCTCGATAATTGTGCTTATCTTTCAGGCTACCTTCCTCGCCCATGGAGGGCTTACAACTCTTGGAGCAAATACCTTCTCTATGGGTATAATAGGTCCTGTGGTGTCATACTTAATATATAAGGCAGGAATGAAAGCCAAACTTAACTTTTATCTTATTGTCTTTCTGGCTGCAGCTTTCGGAGATTGGACCACTTACATTGTGACTTCTACGCAGCTTGCCCTAGCATATCCTGCAGGAGGAGTACTTACCTTTGGAACTTTCCTAAGTTCATTCGGTAAATTTGTTGCAGTTTTCGCACTCACTCAGGTACCCCTGGCAATCATGGAAGGCGCTGTTAGTGCCCTGCTCTTTAAGTATGTGATTGAGGTCAAGAGTGATATCCTTGTTGAAATGAAAGTACTCGAAGATTCTCTTGTCCGCAAACTCAGGGGGCTTCCTGCATGAGCAGAAAACTGGAACTTATCGTGCTTGCTATCATCCTGATTTTTGCAGCTCAGTTCGTTTACATGTCTTCTACCACAGATGCCGAATACGGCGGATCAGACGACATGCCGGAGGGTGTTATTGGGGAACTTACAGACGGAACTTTCAAGCCCATTGCTGAACCTATCTGGGAACCTCCAAGCGGGGAAATCGAAAGCCTGCTCTTTGCCCTGCAGGCAGCTATAGGTGCAATAATCATTGGTTACTTCTTCGGGTATTACAGAGCCAAAAGCCGTTTTGAAAGCCAGTTCGGGATGCTGGGAGATAAAAATATAAAAAAGGACGAAAAAATCCAGGTATGATAGGCAATCCTTAATTTTTGCCTTTATTTTTTGTGGCTATTACATATTCCAATGAAGACTTTTACAATTTTCTGGACTTCGAAATATTTCATTGTCTCTCGAACTAAACGATTACAATTATCAAACGCTTAGAAAAATATTAATAACGTCTGTGGAACTGAAAAATCCTTTTAGTTTTCATCCACTTATCTGTGGTTTTTCCAATGACCAATATTCTCGACGATTATGCTCTTATAAGCCCGCTCAGGCATCGAAACAACTGGTTGAAACTGGCAATAATTTTCTTCGGATTAATTGTGGGAGTCTTATGTACATCCCCTATTACTCCTCTATTCATTGCCATCTGTATGAGTCTTACAACTATTCTTTTTGGTAAGGTGCCTCTTAAACTATATTTTAAACTTCTACTGGCTCCCATGGGTTTTGCTGCTGCTGGTGTCCTTGTAATTGCTTTTTTCTCAGGTTCGGGACAAGATTTGTTATCCTTCAAACTACTAGGTTATCCTCTTTCGGTAAAGGCAGACGGACTTGAGCTTGCTCTACTGGTCCTTTCAAGGTCCATAAGTGGAATGTGTTGCCTTTATTTCCTAGCGCTGACAACCCCTATGATCGAACTCTTTGCTGTTTTCAAAGCTTCTCGGTTACCGGATTCTCTGATTGAGCTTACCATGTTGATTTATCGTTATATCTTCATCTTTCTTGAAATTGCCATTTCCATAACATACGCTCAGACGATAAAATTAGGATACTCGAATGTCAGGCGTTCTATTAATTCTATGGGTATGCTTGCAAGCACACTGTTTATAAGAGCATGGGAGCAGGGAGATAAGCTCTTCATTGCCATGAATTCCAGATGTTATGATGGGAGAA
This sequence comes from Methanobacteriota archaeon, assembly GCA_030837265.1. Next base: position 13,564 of record JAUPKV010000335.1, on the reverse strand, counting down.
TGACTTTATTCGAAGTTCATAAGCCTGTAAAAACAAAAGAATTATTTTTAACTTCAGCTTATTTCCTTTTAACTATTTTACTCTTTTATTTTACAAAAAATGTGTCCATTGTTTGAGGGTACAGATCATGATCATTCTTGAAACTAGAGGTCTTAAATACAGCTATCCGGATGGGACTGTAGCTATCCAGGACCTGAACATCGAGATAAAAAAAGGAAAAAAAGTCGCTTTTGTAGGGCAAAATGGTTCAGGAAAGTCCACACTATTTTTACTTCTTAATGGCACCTTAAAGCCAGATAAAGGTGATGTCCTTTATCACGGAGTCCCTTTTAAGTACGATTCAAAGTCCCTCAGAGAGATCCGAAAATCCATAGGAATAGTTTTTCAAAACTCCGATGACCAGATCTTTGCCCCAACGGTGTACCAGGATGTAGCTTTCGGGCCTGCAAACCTGGGTTATTCAAAAGAAAGAGTCGAAGTCTGCGTTCGGCATTCTATTGAGCAAGTTGGGCTCTCTCACTTGCAGGATAAGCCTCCACACCACCTTAGCGGAGGTCAGAAAAAAAGGGTTGCGATTGCCGGAATTATGGCAATGGAACCCGAAGTGCTCATTCTGGACGAACCCCTTTCCAATCTGGATCCGATGGGTGCGGATGAAATAATGGATTTGCTCAACGAATTTAACCAGTTCGGAAGCACTATCATCATCTCTACTCATGATGTTGATCTGGCATACCGCTGGTCAGATTATGTGTTCATTATGTCAAACAGCAAACTTATAGGGCAAGGGACCCCTGAAGAAGTCTTCAGAGAGCAGGAACTTCTTAAAAAAGCCGGCCTCCGCCAACCAACTACCCTGGAAATTTATCATGAAATCGAAAGGCGAGGGCTTGCATATGGCAAAAACTCTCCAAAAACCATACCAGAGATAGTCAGTACTCTAAAACTCATGGACCTTATGTGGGTGGACGTCCCTCCGAGAGTAAAAGAAGGAGACAGTCTGAACCTTGGAGTTATGTATGGGGAATACGCAACTCAATCTCCTTATGAGGCTGTTAACGCCACAGTTCTGCATATCCACCCCAATGGAAGAGCCATTGTTGAATTAAAGCGTAAAGGAATTAAAGCCGGCGGAGTTTTGGTTTACGATACTGACAATTATTCTTTAGAAGAGATACGAAATATCCTGAATGAGGGAGAAATGGTTTTTGTAGGGGTAATGGGTAAGAAAAGTAAAACTCTTGCCGAGCAGGATGGAATTCATCTGGATGTTACCTCAGGTGTTATAGACAAAACTATCCTGATGGCTCTTTGTGGAAAACGTTGCCTGATCCTTACGGCTGGTGGTATGGTAGATCATTCTCTAAAAAGGATAAAGGAATACGTGGAGAAAAGCGGAATCGAATTTACTGTTGGCGTGGCCAATCGGGAAGAAGGCTGTAAGTGGCTTGAAGATACCGATGGCAGTCCTGAAAATGTGGGTATTGTATAAATGGCACTCATCATTTGAGCATAAATAGAATTATAAACCGTTCCACATGCGTTTACACATTATTTGCCATAAGGATTAGAAGAGGCGCTTTATGATCAAAATCAAATTACTTGGTGTATACAATATTAAGTACGCAATCCTTGGAATGCAAAATCATATATACTCCTGGCATTTAACAGACAGCAGTGAGCTTGGTCAGGCAGGAAACCGCAAGCTTGAAGAAAAATATCAAAATCTGGCAAAACGCCTGATAATTGCAGGACCTGATAATTGCAGATTTCTAAGGTTTATAACAGTCTGTTTTGATCTTATTGCCCCTCTATACTGGTGGAGGGAGTTTGACACTTATAAATTCAAAGAAACGAATTCCAGCCCTACAATGCATAAGTTGAACAGTAAGTATCTGACCCCTCATGAATTTTCTTTCGATTATCTGAAAGATAATAAGAGTGCTCATATCCTGAATCACAATACTCTTTCCACAGCATATAATCCCCAAGAGATAAAAAAAGAGGAAAATAACGAAAGCCAGAAAGCTATCTTCAGGAAACATACTCAGAATTTCCCGAACACTTACATACAGAAAAGAACCGTCATAACCAACTACGCCGAACTCCGGAATATTTATTTCCAGCACCGCAAGCACAAGCTTGATGAGTGGGGGGAGTTCTACGATTGGATTAAAGAGACGCTGCCATACGCAGAAGATCTCATTTGTCTGGAAAAAAGCTAATTTAAAAATTAAACAGAATCAATAATTCACTAATTCCTACTTTCACATAAATGAGATTCCAATTTTTCTAAAATCTCTTGACTAATATTTCAATGTTGATTTTATATCAAAATGTGATTATATGATGAAAATAAATAAAAATTGTCCCTATTATCCCTGTTCTTTTGATGAGCAGGTTTGCAATTTTTGTTTCTGCCCTTTTTATCCCTGCAGGGAGAAAGCTACTGGAGGAAAGTGGTTTGAGACCCCACAGGGTTTTTTTGTATGGGACTGCACGGATTGCAAGTTAATTCATAGGGAAGAAGTGGTCAAAAAGTTGATTTTATTAGGGATCTCAAATTCTAAAGTGGAAGTGGACAAGTTAAAAAAGGGATGGAATATCATCTTGCAGTGTAGCCGAATAGAAAAATAGGATAAATTAAATAGTATTATTTTGCGTTATAAATAAAAAAGAAAAAAATAAAAGTCTCAGAAATATTAATATGTTTACTGAGGCCACAGGGCAATTATTTTATCGATGGCCAGATGGGTATACTTTCCTTCATTATTGAGAGTAAGCACATTATCTGCACAGGCTTGTACGGTTCCTTTGAAGACATCTGGCCCGCCGCAGTACACATCTACAGGTTTGTTAAGATAATGTTCTACTATAAAGCATTGATACATTTCTTTTCCTCCATTTTCTTGTTTTTATTGTTGTAAGTTCGGAAAATACATTGACTAGCTTTTTTATTAATTTATTAATTGTCATTTGTAGTTAATTTTTTTATTCAAATATTATTGTTTTTTTCGTAATTCAGTGACTCATTTTCATGTATTAATTTTTGCTTACTTTCTGAAATGATTGTTCATTCTTAGGTTCTCTTTTTCCCGCAAAAAAAAGAGATAATTATATGACCTTTTCTTTCAAGTTTATTTGTGTTAGGGATTCGAGAAAGTTAAGTTGAGCCGAAGAACATTATGAAGTCAAGGTTTTAAAAAAACAAGGATCAATTCAAAGAATATCTGAAAAATTCAGAGGTTTGTGCTCATTCTTAAATTATTCTTTCTTCTACAAACCAAAGAAATTCTTATCGAATATGAAATGTTTAGGGAAGATATTCATGTATTAGGATGACTGCAAAAAAATAAAATACTGAAATAACTGGTTAATATATTTTTTGAAATATATTCAATTAGTGTAATATAAGGTTGCTTGGGTCGCCATATTTTTTTATTTTTTGATAAGTTGATATCATGGTCCGGAGGATCGGGATCATAAACAGAATTTACCACGATATCGATTTACTAAAGGCCTTCCAGGTCTTTAAGTATCAAGAGTTTTTTATTCAGATTAACTGCTCTCGTTTTGTTGATGATTTTTTACATACTCTACAGCATCGCTTATTTCAGATACACCAAATTCATTTCCATAATTTTTAAACCTTAAACAAAATGCTTGAGAAATAAGTAAAGAGTGTGGCAAAGAATCTTGATAATTTTCATGTATGAACCTGTTAATATCATCCAAAACGTAATTTGGAATTCCTAAATGCGACGTATTTTCCCTCATGTTTGTTTCCTAAGGTGTCGAATTTTTTATATCTAATCTAAATCGAAGCTACGTAAGTATATGGATTTGGATAATAAAAATTAGCTTCATAAGTAACATAAATATTGAAAAAACAGATTTAGGAGTAGAGTCTGTTCTTGAGTTTATTTGATTGGATTATGATTATCTTCAAATATAGGGACTTATTACCGAGGTCACCTATATTGCTTTTGCGTCTATTTGCAAAGACATATATTTTACATGATAAGCTTTTGCTTGACGATTTTAATCAAGTATCCATATTACCTTTTAAGATCAAATTTATTATCAATTTTGTAAGATTTATATAAAGAGACTTAGATAATCATATGGATTGGAAGAAAGGTATTAGTCAGGTTAACTGCAGTGCCACCTGAGAAATGGAGGAAATAAAAATTAGCTTAAACTTCCAAAATACCTCATAAATAAATATATTTTAAGCTCAACTGAAAAAGAAAGACCTTACTACAGACTCACAAACTCATGTGGAAGGTACTGAGAAATCGGCATAAACTGCATAAACCGGAAATTTCACCAGAGAAAAACGTTCCAGAATTTTTTATATAACATTAAAAAACAGAAACAGAACAAAATCAAAGTTGAGGTTTCTGCATGAGGTCCAAAATACTCCTTTATTCCTCCATTTTTGCCCGGAAGATTGTTAGCCTTTTGCTTCAAGGAAGTCCGAATTTCCTTACTGAAAACATCGGATTAATCCAATACCGGAAAAGGAGAATTATTGTTTCGTTCAATTTAACATAATGATATCAATTTGGATCTGGAGTTCTTATGGCAAAAGCCGAAAAGGTATTACTACTGCTTAAAAATATGGTGTATGAGAGCACCAGCCCGCAGGAAACTCTCAAATTTGCAAAGTTTTACCGGAGTAAGGGACTCAAAGTGCTGGTGATCCTATGGGGGCCTATGGGGGTACTGCTTGCAAAAAAAGACAAAACCGGAGGATCGCCAAAATATGATTCCACTGTTCAGGAGTGCATCGACATAGGAGTAGATTTTCGGTGTTGCCAGCTTGCCTCAGATATGATCGGGCTTAAGAAAGAAGAATTAATCCCAGGTATTGAATTTATTTGTTCAAAAGATGTAGCTAAACTTTTTCTAACGTATACGGAAGAAAACCAGCTAATCATTAATTTCTGAGCCTTTAATTCTCTAAAAAGCTAAAAACGACGTTAAATCACTCAGGTATTGGCTGTTCTCCTTTAGCATGCCTTTCAAATACGTATGCAAACTTAACAGTATAGCAATATCCGTTTCTGTAAGCACCCCCTTTGTCTTTGGTTTCAACTTCAAATGCAAGACATCGAATAGGAACGGGATCTCCTGGATATTTGAAATAATTGCATTATTCATAAGATCAAAGATCTCTTTCGATCTTTCCAGCGACCTGTTGAATTATAAAGTTGTGATCAGCTACTCTTTTCACAACTAAACAGATGCTTCTTTTTTCCCCCGCGTTCGTCTTCAGGATGGATCGGGGCTACATGAGCTTCGTCTTCTTCCTTCCTCTCTTCTTTCTTTTCTTCTACCATTGAGTTACACCCTCTAAAATGAATTATTCAAGCGAACATCATAAATTCAAGCGAACATCATAAGGCACGTTTATGCGTTGGAACTCACTCCTGATGTGTTATTATATCTTGTATTATATAATAGTTAATAAACGGATAATAATTCTTATGTAAAACCATAACAATCTGACTAAAAATAGAAAGGAGGAAAAAGGTTAATGAGGTTTTATAAGGACTGTATGCGCTAGAATTACAAAATCAAGCACAATCAATGTTATTTAGTTTCCATTAACTGAAATATATTCATTTTAATTTGTTTTGCTATTTTCTTTTTTTCGGAGTAAGTTCTCAGAGCAACGAAATAGTTATATACATAGAAGTAGTTTTATCAGTAAGCAAATCAGATTTACTTGATTTGTCTTATAAGGTTCTATTTAAATCTCCTTTAGTCTGCAGTTTTTCAGGAGTAGTTTGCCATTTTATATCTCCTTAAACCTGCAGACTCCTGGAAGTAATTTGCCTCTAAACCTCCATGAATTTTCTTTTTTATTTTTTGGCAAAACAAAAGTTATATCGTTAAATTATTTGAAAAATATATATGAAGTGTTTAGACATTTAAAAAGATCAAACACAAAAATTTTTAATGAGTAGAAATACTGAATGAGTAGAAATACTGAATGAATATAATACACCGACAGTTCATCAAAAATATTTCAATAACTTGAGACTTTCCTTCATGAAACAGAGTAATATTCAGGTTTAAAGCGGTTTGAGCAATATATTTCGCATCTGATTGTATGATTTTTGTACTATTTCAGTGCTTCCTATAAGATCTATGATCTCAAAACCGAAGTCACATGCAAATTCTTCGATCTTTTTCTCAAAATCAGTTTCATAAGATAGTTTTGTGTTAATTCTTGCTACTCTTTGGTAACCCAGTTCTCTCAGATTTTCAGGAGTGAATTCAAATCCTGAAAGCATTTCGTCACCAACTCTGAATGCAGTTTTCCAGTTTACAGCCCACATAGGGGTCAAAAAAAAGGTATCTCTATGACTTTTAAGGATTTCTCGATAGCGAGAATTGCCGCCTAGAGCTGCTGCAATGCAATCTTCAAGAGGTCTAACCGATTCACCCATGCTCCTATCCTGCAGCAGCTCTATGGGACATCCGATAAAAGCAAAATCTTTTTGCATCCTCGAAAATGCCTGCCCACAGGAGCCGTAAAAAAGCAGAATTCCGTCCACAAGTCGGGACATAAGGTTAACATTTTTATACGTATTATTTTTAAGGCGGGCAGGATCCATATGAAGTCCCATTTCCTGGAGCTGGACAACAACGTTGAATTCATTTATCCATTGCGGGTCTGCTTTTGTCTTGCAAGAGGGCAGGATCAAGGGCTCAATACCTTCAGCTTTAAGTTTATGTTGAAGACCGTAGTTTTCTTCGTGCTCCATAAGGCAGACCCTATCTATATCAGGATCGTTTACAAGCAGATGGACAATTTCATCCTCAAATATTCTGCATCCAACTATGCCTAGAACTGTCATGGTTATAAGTTTAACCCCTGGCTATTAAAGGATATCCTTAGCGGGAGAGCTAATAACTCTTAGCATAAAGCACAGATATATATTCAGGCGTTGATTGCTTTTATTGCAAAATATTCAAAGACAGTCATCAGTGCTTTTTTCATAATTTGATTCAGTCAAACCAATCTTTGTTGATTGCATATAAACGCAAGCAAAAGCATATTTGACCAGGTCATCAAAATATCAATCAGATATATTTTTGGAAGATAAAAAAGAAGTATCCAATTAATTTGAAGAGGATACCTTTAATCTACTGCATCTTTCTTATTTTCAAGGCTTTCTTAGGTCTGGTCAGTATCAGGTTTCTGGGAAATATTAGTTATTTTACTCAAATTTATAGTGGCATTTTCTTCTCCTTCATACCATCTTATGGGGAGGGAATAATTCAATTTGCTATCACAGGTATCAGGGAAAAAGAACTTCGTCCCTCTTTTTTTCAATGCTTCTTCAAATCCAGGGTCAATAGCGTGGAGCTTTGAATTGCAGGTCTCTGCTTCGTCTGATGCATTTATCCGATAGAGAGCGAAACGTTTGTTGTAAAGGACAGACGAAGAATTCGGGTCTATCGCAAGAGCATGGTCATAACATTCAACTGATTCGTTAACCTTTCCCATCAAATTACAAATGTACCCTTTGTTATACCATGCGGTTATGCAGTCAGGCTTAATTTGCAATACATTATCGTAGGATTCAAGGGCTCCATTATTGCTTGTTAATTTCAAATAAGTACATCCTTTTAAATACCAGGCTGCAGTATTCTCGGGATCGTACCCCAGGGTTTTGTTATAACAATCAATAGCCTCAGGATCTTTGTTTAATTTTGAGAGATCAAAGCCTTTATTATTGCAGGCATCAACATTTTCTGGATCAAGCTCAAGGATGTGATTGTAGCATTTTATTGCTGCCTGAAAATCTCCCATCTTTTCCAGAGCTTTTCCCTGCCTGAAGATAATTTCTTTGTTACCGGGAGAAAGTTCATACATACGGCCATAAATATCTACAGCTTCTTTATACCTGCCAAAACTTTCGAGCAAAGAACCTTTTTCAGCCAGGATCCGTGAATTGTCAGGCTGGAGGCTGAGAATTTTATCATAATCTGCCAGTGCCTCTTCCAATTTTCCGGATTTAGTTAGAGCAAAAGCTCGATTTCCAAGAACGTTTACATTTTCAGGCTCGGACTTCAGAATAATATTGTAACAGGAAATTGCTTTATCATACCTGCTGAGGTTTAAAAGTGCCAGACCTTTTCCATAGAGAGCATCCGAATCGCTGGTATTGCGAGCAAGTATCTTGTCATAATAATTAACAGCCTCTTCGGATCCCTCAAAATTACTTTCAATTGAGGGCTCATCGTACAGGGCACTGCTCAATTGAGGTTTCAACTCAAGGGCTTTTTTATAACATTCCTGAGCTTCCTCTCTTTTTCCTGTCCTGTCAAGTATCAGGCCTTTTTCGTACCAGGTCTGTGTACGTGCAGGATTTAATGTAAGAGCTATATCATAAGCAGTAAGAGCATCTTCGTACTTTCCAAGTTTACTGCTGATCGAAGCTCTACCATACCATGCAATATCAGCGCTGAACTCCTGACTAACTGAATGTAAATTTTTGTAAAATCCTGAATTTTCATTCGGGTCTGCAGAACTGTAATCTGGCAGATATGGCAAAAGGCTTCCTGAAAGTGTCTTGTTGACGTTTAATTTGTTTTTTAACGAATCCGATGAGAGGTTTTGTTTTGAATAGGGCTTCATATTTTTTATCAACTTGAAACGAGCATCAGAAAATGAAGGATTATATTGTAGAGACCTATTATAACAGTCTGAAGCTTCCCTGTATCTTCCAAGCTGATCAAATATAAGGCCTTTATTATACCAGGTCTCAGCACTATCAGGGGCAGAAACAAGAACTATATTATAGCACTCAATAGAGTCCTCGTACTTTCCCAGTTTTGCCAGAGCGAAAGCCTGACCATACAGTGCCAGGGTATAATTTTCGTCAATAGAAAGTGCTTCCTCGAAACTATCATTTGCAGTTTTATAATCTTTAGTTTTTAGAGAATCAAAACCTTTCTTGTACCAAACTATAGCAAACCGAGGGTCAAGATTCAAGGCATTATTATAACTGTCAACTGCTTCAGCATACCTGCCGAGATTGTCCATGTCCAGGCCTTTTCTGTACCAGACGACAGGATAGTTGGATTCTTTTTCAAGGACGTTATTATAAGATTCCAGTGCAGCCTCACTATTGTTTAGCTTGTCAAAAGCCAGCCCCTTGTCGTACCATATCTGGGCAGCAGGAGACATAAAATTAAGATTCTCAGGATAACTGGGAAATTCTGATTCATAAGCTTCAAGCATTTTGGTCAGGTTGTTTCCGGGTTCCACTTGGTCAAGCCCTGCATCCGGATTAAGAGCTCTGTCAAAGCAAACAATTGCATCATCGTATTTTCCAGTCTTGTTAAGCAGGTAACCTTTATCATACCAGGTTTGGGAATCATTGGAATTGTAAGCCAGGATCTGATCGTAGCACTGTAGAGCTTCCTCATTTCTTCCAAGCTTTTCGAGACATTTGCTTTTATTTTTCAGAACATTTAGGTCCGAGTTTCCAGGTTTTAAACTTAGTACAACCTCGTAGCATTGGAGAGCTTCCTCATTTCTTCCAAGACTTTGAAGGTCTGTGCCTTTGTTATACCAGGCATCAGCCAGGTCATGATTATTCGAGATTGCTTTATTGTAGCTATTTATTGCTGCTCTTTGATCCTTAAGACCATCAAAACTTACTCCTACCTGATACCAGAGCTCAGGATCATCAGGAGTGATTTTAAGAGCTCTGTCAAAACATTTTTTTGCTTCCGTGTACTGCTGAAGTTCAGAATAAGCCATTCCTTTTTTATGAAGGACCTTAGATGAATTGGAGTTAAATTCAATAGATTTTCCATAAGAAATAAACGCTTTCTGGCTAAGGTTAAGTTGCTCGGAAGCTAAAGCTTTCTGGAGCCATACATCGGAAAGGTAAGTATTCTCATCAAGACTCTTATCATAGCAATTAATAGCTTCATCATATTTTTTTAGTTCATAAAGCTCATTACCTTTGCTATACCAATTCTCTGAGGAATCCGGGAAAGTGGCAAGAGCTTTGTCATAAGAGTCGATTGCAGCGTTTTGCTTACCTATAGCGGACAGGGAACGTCCTTCCCCATACCAGGCTATTGATGAATTAGGATCCATGTTAAGTGCATCAGAATAGCAGTCCACAGAAGCGGTATATTCTTTTAGAGTATACAGCATATTGCCTTTATCTATTAATCCTTCTACGGAATCTGGATGTTGCTCCAGTACTTCTTTTAAAGAAGGGACAACAGCGGTCCCATTATTTTCAGCAACTGATTCCTCACTTGCAATATATCCAGTTGTCAAGGGTAAGAAAGTCGAAAGGAAATACGAAATAAAAGCAAGGAGAATGAAGGATTTAACGATTAATGTATGTTTTTTGATTGAGTTCATTAAATACCTCATTTTTTAATGAGTTCCTACCGAAAGTCTGCTTAGAGGCCATCACTAACATTTCAGCGATTATATCAATCAAACTTGAGCTGTTGCACCCCGCGGCGAGCCAGCGGGGTATGTTCAAAGCAGCACTCAAAGTCTCACTATTCTTTCTTCACAACGTAACCTTCTTGAATGCATATCCCGATACCACCACCACAACCACAGTAAATGCAAGGAGCAGCACAATGGGGATTAATGGTATCGAACCGGCACTCACGTCTCTGATCGCATCGATGGCAAAGCTGAGCGGATTGACATGGGCAATCGCTCTGAGCCACCCGGGCATCACGTCGTATGGCATCAGGGCACTGGACGTAAAGAAGAGCGGCATCGTCACCATTGCTGTAAAGGCTGCAAAGGAGTCATGGTCGTCCAGATAGAGCGCAACTGTTGTCGAGAATGCGGAGATAAAGACGCCAAAAAGGAAGAGGATGACGTAAATCAGGCCGTACTGGAGAGGATTTAACAACGTTGCCCCAATTATCACTGCAAAGACAATGATAATGGTTGCCTGGAGGAGGCCACGAAGTGTAATGAAGAGGAGCTTGCTGACAAGGATGCTCTCGCGGGGTACTGGCATGGCAAGGAACTTATTTAGAAATCCGAGAATCTTGTCAAACATCAGAAGTGAACCGCTGGAGACTCCGGTTGAAAGGATCGTCATCACAAGTATGCCAGGCGTAATAAAATCAAGGTAGTTTCCGGTGAACTTGACAGGCAAGGTAATGCCGACAAAGAGCAGCCATGCTGCAGGCAGGACAAGCGTAGATACAACACCAACTCTATTCCGGCTCCACCTGATGAAATCCCGGTAGATGTATGTTAGAACGCCCTTCATACTCCCCTCCGATGCAGCATCATATGAAATTTGAATTCCTCAAATCCTTGCGGCTCTTCCTGTTTCCCAACCGATTGTAAAAATACGTCATCAAGGGACGGTTCACGGAGTGACATAGCCCTCACCTTATTTCCAGCATGGTTAAGGGCATCGGCAAGGAGGGGAAGCGCTTCTCGACCATTCCCGGCAGTAAACGAGATCTCGTCTCCCGACTTGCCGACAAACAAAGTACCGTCAACCTGAATCGGAGAATACTGTCCATCAACGGTAACCGTAATAACATCTTTCATCAGCCGTGCTTTCAGCTCTGTTGGACTCCCTAATGCAGCAACCTTTCCGTGGTCAATGATCCCAACCCGGTCGCAATATTGGTCTGCTTCGTCCATGTAATGCGTGGTCATGAAAATCGTCATTCCTTTATGGTTAAGCTCGTTGATATGTTTCCAGATGTTCTTACGGGCTGCAACATCGAGCCCGATTGTGGGTTCGTCAAGGAAGATTACCTCCGGCTCGTGGACGAGTGCCTCTCCAAGTTCGAGCCGCCGTCTCATCCCACCGGAATATGTCTTTGTCAGATCGTCAGCCCTATCGGAAAGTTCCATAACCGCAAGGAGTTCATCCACCTTGTCCTTCGGGTTTGCTATTCCGTAGAGCCGAGCAAATATCAGCATATTCTCCCTCCCGGTCAGGTTGGAATCCACTGCCATATCCTGCGGTACGTAACTGATGCAGTCTCGGACCCTGTCAGGTTCCCGAATGGTATCGTGACCGCAGATGCTTGCGCTCCCTTTTGTTTGGGCAAGAAGGGTAGTAAGCATCAGCACTGTTGTGGTCTTGCCCGAACCGTTCGGGCCAAGTAGCCCGAAGATCTCCTTACCTACTGAGATGTTCAAGCTGTCAACAGCACAGAGATCTCCGTATTTCTTTGTTAAATTTTCAGTCTGAATGGAAATCATATTAAGTTCCCTTCTCGGTAGTTCACGAATGCCTGTTCACTCATGCTGGTCCTCACCGGTTCTCTCAAAATAGTCCTCGGTCTCAAGGTAAATTTCCTGTAATTTTCGTATCGTTTCATCATCGGTATCCCAAAACCCGCGCTCATGGGCTTCGAGGAGCCGTCCAGCCATGCTGTGAAGGGCATATGGGTTATTTTCCTCGATCCACTGCCGATTTTCCTCATTGAAGAGAAAATGTTCCGCACAGGCCTGATACTCCCAGTCGTCTACGGCATCAGAGGTGACATCCCAGCCGAAGGTGTACTCGATAGTGTTCATTATCTCCTGCACGCCTCGGAACCCGTGGGGTTTTAAGCCCTCAATCCAGCGGGGGTTCAGGATACGGCTCCGGAAAATGAACCGGATTTCTTCGTCAAGGAGACGTGTCTTTACATTCTTCGGATCCGATGCTTCGCCTATTATCGAGACCGGATCCTTGTTGCCAAAAGTCTTTACGCAGGCATTCATCCCGCCAAGAGCCTGATAATCGTCATCTATATCGAGGATATCAAACTCGCGTGAGACACGGTTCTTGACGGTTGCATCCAGCCGGCCGAACTGTTGCCGGAAGAGTTCAGGCACCTTCTCTCCGCGGAATTTCCTGCCGTAGGCATGAGCTCCCCAGGTGGTGTATGCATCGGCCAGGTCTTTTCTCTCCTTCCAGGCAGATGCATGCACCACTTCACCTACACCGATGCCGTGGTTTCCGGGAGGATCTCCAAATATGCGGATGAGTGCCTGATCACGCGCTTCCTGCTGGGACAATCCCTCCTTTAACTTTTCCAACAGGTCTTGTTTTAAGTGTGCAGCAAGGAAATTTACATCATCGGATTCGTCAAGGGAGGCAATGATCTCGACTCCCTCGTCGATCATATGGACAAGGCCCGGGAACGTATCACGGAAAAGACCACTAATGCGAAGCGTTACATCGATGCGCGGCCTTCTCAGCTCTTTTGCCGGTATAACCTCAAGGCCGGTAACAGCGCCTCCACGGTCCGACCAGACTGGCCTTAAACCCATTAGCCAGAAGAGGTAGGCGATATCATCCCCTCCCGTTCGCATCGTATCCGTAGCCCATATAACGATTCCGACCCTCTTAGGGTACTCCCCTTTCTCTTTGACGTACCGCTCGATCATCTGGTCTGCCAGGTTCTTCCCCGTATTCCACGCAGCTGTTGTTGGAATAGAGGCCGGATCAATGGAGTAGGCGTTACGTCCGGTCGGGAGCAGGTGTGCATTGCCTCTTGTGGGATCACCTGAAGGTCCGGGTGGTAT
>JAUPKV010000334.1 GCA_030837265.1 Methanobacteriota archaeon | reverse complement strand
TTCCAAGAAACAGATCCGGACCCGTAGGCATTGCAAGCCATTGGGCAAATTTGTTATAAGTTCTGCCAAGCTTTTGTGCATATTCTATTCCTTTTTGAGTTCCTGTTATTACCTTGTTATAATTAGAGTCAGGTTCACTCAATTTTACAAGAAATCGATTCAATTTATTAAGAGGTTTAACTAACTTTTCCCGGTCAGAATTAGGGCTTAACTCATCTAGACTATCCTGAATTTTGTCCAGATAGCTATCGATTTTTGGATCTAAGTCTTCAAGTTCGTCTTTTAAATTGTCAAACTCCATCTGAATCTGTGGCAAATCTATATTTAAATCGATATTGACATCTACGTTAATATTTGTTCTTTGTTCGGCTTTAACGGTTGAGTTTGCTTCTGAGTGAGCTTGTGGTTGATTTATTATAAATATTGGTTTTCCATAGATTTCATCACGTTCTTTAAGTCTTTCCTCTCTTTCTTTATAACCATCTAACAATGAAGAAATTGATATTTGTTTGAAGCTCTGAATACATCTGAAGTCTTCTACATTTATCCTTTCAGCCTCTCGTAATTTTTCATATGAGTATCTTTGAGAACAATTTTCGGAACAATTACAAGGAACTTCTTTACTTATTCTGATCTTTTTTATATTACTGTTGATTTGATCAAGATAGTGACAGATCACTGCCAACACTTCTCTTTTATTGTCACCTTTTATTCGGATTTCGATTTGTTTTTCATCAGGATTCATCTTTACTAATGCAAGTGAATTTTGAAGTTTCAATACAACTCCTTCTCTCCAGCAGAGAGGCAACTCATTTTCTTTCTTTTCGATTTCCTGATGCATACGTACAATAAAGCGAGTAATTATTCCTGGAGGTAAGAAGTACTCATAACAATAGTAAAAACGAAGGTTATCTTTCTCATCCCATTTAAGATCGAAAGCATAAGGGGGTAACAATTCAGGGACAAGATATCTGCTTTTATCCGAAAGTTCATATGCGAGTTCAAATTTATTCATTAATTCCATAAGTTGAGGGTAAATTTCTGGCGGATATGTTTCTTTGTCCCATATCTGTTCTAATTCGCTATGTAATAGTACACCTTCGCGATCGCGAACAGATTTTGCAGACAAAATACTATAAAATGCTTCTGTAGCCCACTTAGGTTTTAAAATTACGATGTTTTTTAGTCCTATTCTATCTTTAAAATGAAGAATCACTCCGAGTTCGTGCAAATATCTATCCAATAGACTTATATTTTTATCATCTAATCTTTCTGAAATACAGATCTGATAAAGCTCGTCTTCTGAAATCCAGTTTTTTCCGAGATTTTCAAGCTTTTCCCGAACTCTATAATATGAATTTGGAAAACGCGATCTCATTAAAGGAAGTTTCCAAGCAGTTCTACTTATGCTTTCTTTTAATCTATAAATTCCAGTTCCATCTTTACTATCAATTTTCAGATAATCAGCAATATTGAATTTGTTATTTATATATTCTAAATTCAGATCGTCATCACTTTCATTCATTTTACTCATTACGAGGATTATGGGGCTGTCTTCTCCAAAAGCTTCTATCGTGTGTAACCAGTAATATATAGTGTCATAATCCTTTGTTCTCCTCGCATTCCATACAAGCAGATATACCGAGCGCGTTGTCAGGAAAAATTGATGGGTTGCATGATAGATTTCCTGTCCTCCAAAATCCCATATATTCAGTTTGATTTCACTGTCTCGAGAGGGTGAAAAAGTGATCCACTCAGAGATATTAATGCCTTCGGTGATCTTATCTACCATGAATTTGTTTTTAATCAACCAGTTAGCAAGGCATGTTTTCCCAACTCCACCATTACCAACAAGTATCAATTTAGCTTCATTATGTTCTGTTGATTCTTTCAATTGTTTCAGATAAATGACAATCTGGACCGCACCCATAGAAACAATTTCAGGAGGAGGTGACGTTAAGGGGTTATCAGATAAGTTAAGTGCCCTAAGGTCTTTAAGTTCTCCAATTTCGGTTGACAGTTGAATCAGCTGATTACTAGATAAGTAAATTGCTCTAAGATTTTTAAGTTTACCAAATTCGGGTGGTAGTTGAGTTAGCTGGTTACCGGATAAGTAAAAATAATTAAGATTTTTAAGTTCTCCAATTTCAGATGGCAGTTTAGTCAATTGATTCCGAGTTAAATTAAGAGTTTTAAGGTTTTTAAGTACTCCAATTTCGGGCGGTAGTTGAGTCAGTCGATTATAAGATAAATCAAGTTCTGTAAGGTTTTCAAGTTCTCCAATGTCGGGTGGCAGCTGAGTCAGCAGATTTTGAGATAGGCTAAGTTTTGTGAGGTTTTTAAGTTTTGTAATTTCCGGTGGCAATTGAGTCAGGCGATAATGAGATAAATCAAGAACGTTTTTTTCAGAAGCTTTTCTAATAAGCCGCATCACCCTATCATTTGTCATTGATCTACCTCATTTACATATTAACTATGGGAAAATTTCAATTCTTTTTCTTTCCCTTCGTACTTTAACTCCAAAAGCTTTTTCTTTTTATTCGAATCTCACTATCAGGATACAAATCTCTCGCAGTCATTTTGAAAAATAAATTTCTGGCTTTTGTGAAAATCGGGGTGAAACCTCAAAACTCGATTAATAATTAATACAACTTATACAATTATTCTCTTCATGTCCCCCAAAGCCGGATGGCAGTTCTGGATAGACCGCGGAGGCACATTTACTGATATCGTAGCCCGCAGCCCTGATGGAAAACTGATCACGCACAAGCTTCTTTCCGAAGATCCGTGCCATTATAAAGATGCAGCTATGCACGGGATCCGGCAGATTCTCGGGCTGCCTGGAAATGCGCCCCTGCCCGCTGAATTCATAGAGTCCGTGAAAATGGGAACAACAGTCGGCACAAACGCTCTTCTTGAGCGAAAAGGGGAACGTACTGTACTTGTTATAAACCGGGGGTTCGTGGACGCTTTAAGAATCGGGTACCAGAACCGTCCTGATATTTTTGCTCAGAAAATCGAACTTCCTGACCAGCTTTATGAAAGGGTTATCGAGGTTTCCGGAAGGGTCGGAGCCGATGGAAAAGAGCTTGTATCCCTGGATCTCGGAAATGCAAAAAAAGAGCTTGAAGCGGCTTTCAAAGCCGGAATCCGTTCGGCTGCAATCGTACTTATGCATGCATACGGATATCCCGAGCATGAACTTAAACTCGGAAGGCTTGCCCGCGAAATAGGTTTTACACAGGTTTCCCTGTCCCATAAAGCAAGTCCTTTAATAAAACTCGTGAGCAGGGGAGAAACGACAGTAGTGGATGCATATCTCTCTCCGGTGCTCCGCAGGTATGTTGATATGGTCCAGAAAACTCTGGAAGAGGGAGAAGAGGGAGACGAAGGAAAAGAAGGAGAAAGAGTAGAGGAAAAAGAAGGAGAAGGAGAAAGAGCAAAGGGAAAAGAAGAGAAAATGGAAGAAAAAAGAAGTCCCAGGCTTATGTTCATGCAGTCAAGCGGAGGGCTTACGGATGCAGAAGTATTTCAGGGTAAGGACTGCATCCTGTCCGGGCCTGCAGGGGGAATCGTTGGGGCCGTTGCAACTTCGGAAATGGCAGGGGAAGGAAAAATCATCACTTTCGATATGGGGGGTACATCTACGGATGTAGCCCAGTACAGTGGGGAATACGAACGCAGTCTTGAAACCGAGATCGCAGGTGTGCGCCTTCGTTCTCCTATGATGCGTATCCATACTGTTGCAGCAGGCGGAGGTTCCGTACTTCACTATGAGGGAGGCAGGTTCAGGGTGGGACCGGATTCTGCAGGTTCGGA
>JAUPKV010000333.1 GCA_030837265.1 Methanobacteriota archaeon | reverse complement strand
TATGCCCCCTGGACAATTGTTGAATCAAATGATCAGAATTTTTCATCTCTTAAGATCCTTACAACTGCCACTCATGCTATTGAAAATTGTCTAGAATGGGTGAGCCGTACTCCGGGACAACAGACAATAAAATATCTTGATATTGATAGATCGAAGCTGCCAGATCTTTATAACTCCTTATTGAAAAAAGTTGATTTGTCAAAAACAATTTTAACCGAAGATTATGAAGCATCAAAAAAATTTTATCAACAGAAACTTGAGAGCCTCCAGTATGAGCTCTTCAAGAAAAAGCGCTCCATGATTATAGTTTTCGAAGGCTGGGACGCCTCCGGGAAAGGTGGAGACATTCATCACCTGGTAAAAGAGTTAGACCCCAGGCTGTATAGAGTTATACCTGTCGGACCCCCAAACGGGATTGAAAAGGAAAATCATTACCTTTGGCGCTTCTGCAAAGCAGTACCGGAAGTTGGACATTTTGCGATTTTTGATAGGAGCTGGTATGGACGAGTTCTTGTAGAAAGAGTAGAAGAGCTCTACAGCGAGATAGAATGGAAACGCGCTTACAGAGAGATAAATGAGTTTGAAAACATCCTGACAAACGCAGGAACTATTATACTGAAGTTCTGGCTGCAAATCGATAAGGAGACTCAGCTTGAACGCTTTAAAAGTCGACAGAATGATCCTGAAAAAAGTTGGAAAATTACGGAGGATGATTGGCGAAATCGGAGTAAATGGGAAAAATATGAATTTGCAGTCGATGAAATGCTCTTGAAAACAGGCACCATAAATGCGCCCTGGACTGTAATAGAATCTAATGACAAACATTATTCCAGAATAAAAATATTAAAAACAGTTACAGAAGCAATCGAGAACGAAAGAAGATATGATCCCCATTAAAACAATCGAGAAATCGCTACCTTTTAGATTCAAGGAAAATTTGTAAATATGTATATTATTAAATAAGACCATATGAAAAATTGAGAGATGACAAAATGGTCAACATAAAAAAATGCATAAAATATATTATTTTTGGCGGTTTTATTGGAGTGTTACTAGTTTATCTTCACTTCAAGAAAGTAAATGTAAAATGAGAGCTTTAAGGAAGTAAATTAAGTAAACCATGGATAGGTGAACTAATTATGAGGATAGCAGTATGCGGGAAAGGAGGAAGTGGGAAAAGTACAATCTCTGCTCTACTGGCAAAGCAAATGGCAAAAACAAAAAATGTGCTTGTGCTTGATATAGACGAATCTAACTTCGGACTTCATAGCCAGCTGGGCATGGCAGCCCCGCGAGACCTCATGGAAT
This sequence comes from Methanobacteriota archaeon, assembly GCA_030837265.1. The sequence goes on along the minus strand of JAUPKV010000333.1, from coordinate 36,964 downwards.
ATTTCGGAGGAAAAAAAGGTTTTAAGGAGAAGCAAAAGGCACCCAAGACGACTCAGTTCTGGGGACTTGCAGCCAGCGGAAGCTCCGGAAAGCAGCAATCCAGGTTTTTCAAAGAAAGATGGAACTTCTCCGATCTCCCTTCAGAATTCGTGGAAGAAAAAGACGGGGTCAAGTTAATGTCTGTTGGTAAAATTCATGAGTTCGGAGAGGGATGTGCATGTCCTATGGGAGTCCTGACCAGGGAATTTCTTGAAAATCTCGACCTTTTAAAAGATGACATCGTAATCGTGGATACGGAAGCCGGTACTGAACATTTCGGGCGCGGTGTTGATAAGGACTTTGACCTGATCCTTGTAGTAATAGATCCTTCTTATGAATCCCTCAAACTTTCAAATAAATTCAATGAATTTGGCGAGCAGTGCGGATGCAAGGTCTACTTTGTATTGAATAAAGTCGAGCCTGATATAAGGAAAGAAATGCTGAACTCCGTTAATTGCGTGAATGTTATTGCTGAAATTCCGGAAAAAAGAGAGATTTTTAAATCAGCTTTGAAAGGTGAGGAAATTGATGTTGAGGTTGAAGAAATAGCAAAGCTTGCAGAATTCCTGGAGAAGAACTTTCTCGTAAACTAATGACATCCGAGTTTCGCTTCGCTCAAGAGGACTGATAACAGGTTTAGGATAGTGATACGGTTTTCCGGCAAAGGGTTACAACTCTATATCTATTTTTAGGCTTTACTCGGATAGCTTAAAACTTATCATACAACCACTTTCTTTCTCTTTTTAGATAAAAACCGAAAATATAAAAAAGAAGTGTAATTTTACCAGTTTTAATTGAACAAACTACCAACTTCCGTTTTCAGGATAGTTACACAACCCAAGCTTCGCTTCGGAACGAGAAAAATCTATGAATTTTCTTTTTTCTCACGAAAATTTCAGAAGAATAATCCGAAACTATATTATTGGTAGTGTTTGTTGAATAATGAAAAGTTTTAATTGGCAGGTGGCAGCAGGTATTTTCTGCCTATGTTGCCATTATTGCTCAGATTCATTTGAACGACCTATGAATAAACATATATTATTAGTAAAATCGATTTTTCCCCTTAATACTGGAGACAGTAAAAATGACAACACGTGAGTACATGCTTGGAAACGTGGCTATTGCCCGCGGTCTTCTCGAAGGAGGCGTACAGGTTATTGCAGGATATCCGGGGACCCCATCTTCAGAGATTATTGATACTCTTGCATGCCTGAAAGACCGGGACTATCATATTGAGTGGTCGGTTAATGAAAAAGTAGCAATGGAAGTTGCTGCCGGTGCGGCCTGGACAGGAGTCCGCGCAGTTGTGACAATGAAACATGTCGGGTTAAATGTTGCAGCCGATCCTTTTATGACTCTTGCATACACGGGGACGAGAGGTGGTATGATTGCGATTGTGGCTGATGACCCTTCATGCCACTCTTCACAGAATGAGCAGGATACGCGTCGCTACGCTCAGTTTGCCCTTGTACCCTGCTTTGATCCATCAACCCCCCAGGAAGCAAAGGATATGCTGCCCTATGCTTTTGAGTTTTCTGAAAAATTTGAAATCCCTGTGCTCTTTCGGCCCACAACCCGGATTTCGCACGCTAAATCCGATATCAAACTTGGAGAGATACCTGCAGAAAGGCCTGCCCCAAAGTTTGAAAAGCTTCTTGACCGCTGGGTCATGCTGCCTAAAAATGCACGCCAACGTCACTCACATCTTCTGTCGATCCAGAAACCTATTGAAGATGCACTTGCGGCATCCCCCTGGAATTCATTGGAGCTTACTTCCGGCGCAAAATTAGGCGTGATCAGTGCAGGCATAGCTTCCGTATATGCAAAAGAGGCTCTGGTGGAACTTGGAATAGAAGCTTCTTTTCTGAAAATAGGCACGTACCCGGTTCCTAAGGAACTAATTCTTGAGTTGCTTAAAACAGTGAATGCAGTTATTGTATTCGAGGAACTCGAACCTGTTGTTGAGGAGCAGGTAAAAATTATTGCGCAGGAATCTGGTCTTCCAGTGTCTGTTTTTGGAAAATCTAATGACTTTGTCCCTCGAGAAGGAGAACTGGATGTAAGTGCCTTCCTGGGGACGCTTGGAAAAGTACTCGATCTGAAAATGGAAACCGAACCCCCAACTCAGGAACTTGAGCTTGCTCCCCGCCCTCCAGCCCTCTGTGCTGGCTGTTCTCATCGGGCAACCTTCTACTCCATGAGAAAAGTCTTCGGAAACGATGCCATTTATCCCAGCGATATCGGCTGTTATACCCTTGGAATCCAGAGCGGAACTGTTGAGACCACTCTCTGTATGGGCTCAAGCATCAGTATTGCTTCCGGTATATCCCATGCGGGAGAAAAGCGACCTATATGTTGTTCCATTGGGGACTCAACGTTTTTCCATACTGGTATGAACTCTCTCCTGAATGCAATTATTAACAAAGCAGACATAACTGTAACAATACTGGATAATCGCATTACAGCCATGACCGGCCATCAGCCGAATCCGGGTGTAGGCTTCACTGTGACCGGAGAGAAAACAGTACAGGTTTCGCTTGCCGAACTCTGCAAAGCAATGGGGGCTGAATTTGTTTCTGTAGTCGACCCCTATAAGCTTGAAGAAACTCAAAATGCCTTCAAAGCTGCCAAGGAATTTAAAGGTACTGCCGTAGTGATTGCCAGACAGCCCTGCGTAATCTCCGGAAAAAGAGCAGGAGAAAAACAGGTTCCATTTGAGATAGATCCTGAAAAATGCGAGGGCTGTAAACTTTGCGTAAAGTTTGGATGCCCGGCAATTGAGTTTGACAATGAAGGTAAATTTGCTGCCATTACTACCCTTTGTAGTGGGTGCGGGGTTTGTGCACAGATGTGCAAGTTTGAAGCAATCAAGGAGGTGAAGAGATGAGCCGGATAGATCAGCACAGGAAAATTGACCTCCTAATTACCGGAGTAGGTGGACAGGGTGCAATACTTGCTTCGGATATTATCGGAAAAGCTGCTGTTGCTTCAGGACTACCCATTCGAGCTGCAGAGACTCATGGTATGGCCCAGCGTGGAGGATCGGTTGTAAACCACATTCGAATCGGGGAAACTTACGGTTCCATGATCCCAAAAAAAGGTGCAGATATTATGCTTGCTCTCGAACCGATGGAAGCTGTCAGATATCTCGAATTCCTCAAAGAGGGGGGAATCGTTATAGTAAATACACAACCCTTGTTGCCGGTAACAGTTACTTCCGGTCTTGCAAAATATCCTGACATCTCGAAGATTCTTGAAGTACTTTCTAAAAACTATATTGTTAAAGCCTTTAATGCTGACGAACTTGCATTTGAAGCCGGGAGCAGGCTTGCAATGAATGTTGCAATGGTTGGAGCTGTTTCGGATTACCTCCCAATCCCGGGAGAAAGCATGATTGAGAGCATTAAAGCCCTTGTTCCCAAGAAAACAGTTGAAATTAATCTTAAAGCTTTTGAAATGGGCAGGAGGAAAGTTGCCGAAAGCTAACAGGATTTCATTTATTTTTTGTATTAGACTTCCAAAAATCTCAAGCTTTTTCAATTTTTAAGTTACTGATCCTCCGTGCTCTTTCATCTTCTGAACTTGCTTAAATACGAAAACAAAAAAGATCACAAGTAGTTGAGCAAGTACAAGTCCCAACAGGTTTGAAAGGGCATCCCCTATACTAGCAGTGCGGTACGGAAGAGATAATTGGAAAAACTCATTTAAAATTCCATAAGCAGTTCCTATACTCACGGCAAAAGCAGCCGGATATTTTTCGAATATTCCTTTTTTCGAACTTAAAAATGCAAAATACAATAAGATTCCAAAAACAAAGTAAATCCCTAGATGTCCGATATCTATAGATTGTTTTTCAGCAAAATTCAAAGAATCGACAAGAAAACCCATTATAAAAGGAATTTTGATTGCAATAAGAAAATCTCTTATTCCGTGTACCAGAGTTAAGTTTACTACATGCCTGACTTTACCTATATTGGATGTAATTGATAAATAAAAGATCAGGATTGCATATCCAATTGCAGCTGGAATAAAAATTCTAAGATATTTAGGAAGCATTTTTATCAAAAAGTTTATGACATTAAATGGACTTAAAGTATTTGCTCTAAATTGATACAAGTGTTTAAATAAATTGAAATACTGTTGCAAAAACCGCACAATTAGTTTATTTTAACGGATGGAAATATAGTGGAGAATTAGTAAAAATGTCAGGGTATTATTCGAGTACATTTTTAGAATATTTTATGTTAGCTAGTAATCTTTTGATTCCATTGTTTGTGGTTGCACTATTTATGCCGAGTTTTATTACAAAACTGGTTAGTAATAATATCTTGGCGCAAGATAAATATAAAAGGAATCATACTCAAGTGGCTGATCGCGGTGGGATTGCAATTTTGCTAATTGCCATGCTTTCCATCTCCATAAACTCCCTCTTTTTTAAGTTTACATCTACAAATTATGTGGCTTTAATTGTTCTTGCACTTTTTGGATTGTTCGGCGTCCTCGATGATATGATCAATATAGGTAGAATGTCCAAATTACTCATAATGTATTATTGTTCATATCCTCTGATACAATATGCAACTCATACTGCACTCATTATTCCGGGAATGGGGAATGTTGAACTTGGAATATTTTATTTACAGTTTATTATCCCAACTTATGTCCTGGTCGCATCTAATCTGGTCAACATGCATTCCGGATTCAACGGGTTGGCCTCCGGATTATCCATAATCGTGCTTGTATCCTTAATCATAAAATCGGTTATTTTAGGTGATACTGACAATATTATTTCAATTGCTGCTATCACTGGAGCTACTCTTGGATTTTACTTCTATGAAAAATATCCTGCTAGTGTTTTCTGGGGCAATGTCGGATCTCTAACTGTTGGAGCTGCAATAGGGAGTTTAATTGTCATTCAGGGTTTCATCATAAGCGGTTTTATTATGCTTATCCCGCATACCATAAATTTTTTAATGTATATATATTGGAAAATGAGAAAGTATCCTCATGTCAAATTCGGTAGAGACAGGGGCGACGGTATTCTTGAGGTTCCAAACCCACTCACTTTGAAGTGGGTTCTACCTTACTATTATAAAGTGACTGAAAAACAGGCTACTTATGCAATGTTTCTATTGACCTCTTTTTTCTGTGTTTTAGGAATACTCGTTCCCGGCAGGATGTAAATTGAAAATAAAGGAACGAGAAGCAATAATTGAAAAGAAAAAAATTATTTAGAAGACACGTTAAAGAAAGCTATTACTGCTGCCCTGTTTTTTATTTATTGGATATGCTCCAACTGCCTTTATTGGATTTCTTTTGGGTAGTTAATTCCTTCCGGTTTTTTCCTAAAATCTTTCAGCTTGATTTAATCTTGAGCTTATTTCCGTTCCATCAGAATCTGCTTGCGGCCAGTAAAATCGTCACTCTCTTCTCCTATTGCAACAAAGCCGCATTTCTCATAAAAGCAAAGGGCATTTTCATTCTCTCTGTAGACTTTAAGAGAGAGATTTCCTTTCAGGTCCAGTGCGTTCTTGAGAAGAGCCCTACCAATTCCTTTCCCCTGCATTTCTGGCGCTACAAAGAGGGCGCAGACCCTTTCTCCAACAAGAGAAATGAATCCAACGGCTTTGCCTTCTTCCTCAAAAACTAGGTTTTCGGCAAGTGGAAAGTATTTATCTCTCATTGCTTTTTTATTCAATGCCCAGAAAGATGACGGGATAAAAGAGTGAGCAAGGACTGAGGCGTCATACCAGATCCTTACCATCTCTTCAAGATCTGTTTCCGTGTAATTTCTGATCAATTTATCAGGTTCCTGTTTCATTGAGGTTTTGTTACCGGAATTTTTCAAGCACTTTAAGTAGCTCCTCTTCATCTCTGGCTAAGGTGTCTAATGACATTTCTACCATAAGGTTAACAATTCCGTCGGAAAGCGTCCTGAAATCGGTCCGAAGCCCTATTACAGATTTTCCTCTGGCAAAAGCGTAGCCGATCTCCCAGGCAGTCCCTGAATCAACATCCACCCCGTCAAGAACGGCAACTACGATATCAGAATTGTTCAATCCTTCCAGACATTTTTTGAAAATATATTCCTGGTTTTGTTTTTCACGTTCAGCCGCTGCATCTTCAGCGTCTTCCTGGGGAAGAAAAACCGAAAATCCTTTCTTTCCCATTATATTTTTCAATTCACGGTTATATTCTAGCTCTGCATGGGTGAAGAGGGGACCTGCAAGATAGATTGTCTTTTTTCTCTTGTTCATTTACCTTCTTCCTGTATCTTTGAAAAATATAACATAATTTGCTAGAGTAAGATGGCCTTAAAGCTGAAATATTTTGCTTGTTAAATTACTTTATAAATGCTGATTACTTTGAAGATGTAGAATATATTTAGAGTTATAATAATTTAAATATACTGTTTTAATACTATGTTTACCACAAAATTAACTGAGAACAAGTTTAATTATCTTGTATTGATATTACACTGGCTGTGAATACTTATGATTAAGGCTGGAATAATAGGGGCTTCAGGATATACTGGAGGAGAACTCCTTCGATTGCTGATAAATCATCCAAATGTCAAGCTTGAATTGGCAACTTCCAGAAGTCTTGCAGGGAAGCCAGTAACAGGAACACACAGGCATCTTGAAGGTTTTTTAGACCTCAAATACGAGAACCCGGATTCCGAAAACATTAAGGAACGCTGTGATGTTGTTTTTCTGGCCGTACCTCACGGATCTGCAATGAACTATGTCCCTGAGCTGCTTGATGGGGGGGACACTAAGGTAATTGATCTCAGTGCAGACTATAGGCTTGAAACTTCAATTTTTGAGGAAATATATGGAATAACACACCGTGACCCACGAAAAGCAACCTATGGGCTCGTAGAGCTTCATCCTGAGCTTGCAGAACAGGATTTTGTAGCAAATCCCGGATGCTTCCCTACAGGAGCAATCCTTGCAGCAGCTCCTCTTGCGGCAGCAGAACTCATCGATATTGCAATATTTGATTCCAAAACAGGGATTTCGGGAGCTGGCATCTCGCCGACTGAAACTTCACATTACCCGAACCTTGCGGAAAATGTTACTGCATATAAAATCACTAACCATCGGCACAGGGCTGAAATCTTCCAGGAACTAACCCGGCTGGATCCGAAACTTCGAAACATAAGTTTCACTCCTCATGCAATCCCATCTATAAGGGGTATTTTTACAACTGCTCACCTATTTACAAAAGAGCCAATCTCCACAGATGATTTGAAATCAATTTATAAGGACTTTTACAGGAACAGGCCTTTTATCCGGCTACCTTCGGGAATTCCATCCCTTACTGCCGTAAGAGGTTCTAATTTCTGTGATATGGGCTTTGAATCTGATAAAGAGAACAACCGGGTTGTAATACTCTCTGCTATAGATAACCTGGTGAAAGGAGCATCCGGTCAGGCAATCCAGAGTATGAACCTGATGTTCGGATTGGATGAGACTCTTGGATTGTGGCTGCCGGCAGCAGCTCCGTAAGCACAGGAACCTCTTGTGAGAACATATAACTGGTAACGAATCTAATTAAAGTATAAACTTATCTCAAGGTGTAGTTAAATGAAGGTAAAAGATATCATGAACCCTAATGTTGTATTCTGCAAACCTGATGACACGGTTCGGGAAGTTGCAAAAATCTTGAAGGAAAACAACATCAGTGGGATCCCTGTCCTTGACGGTGAAGAACTCGTAGGTGTTGTTAGTGAAGGAGACCTCTTGAAACTTCTGATAATCCCGGAAAAAGGAGAACTCTGGCTTCCCAGCCCCTTTGAGGTTATAGAAGTTCCTATCAGGGAATACCTTGGTTGGGAGGAGACAAAAAAGATACTCTCCGATGTAGGTTCCATAAAGGTTGAAGAGATTATGACAAAGGACATTTACACTATTTCTTCTGAGGCCTCGATAGAAGAGGCTTCCGAACATATGGTCAGGCACAGGATTAACAGGCTTCCTGTGCTTGAAGATGATCGTGTGGTAGGAATTATTACACGCGGCGACATTATAGAAGGAATAGCAAAGCTCTGAAGCAACAGGAGAATTCTCATGAAGCAAATCGAAGGTGGAATCTGTGCGGTAAGGGGAGTATCTGCAAACGGAACCAAGGTCGGAAAAATGGGAATTGCAGTAATTCTCGCAGAAGGCCCGGCAGCAGGTGTTTTCACTAAGAATAAGGTGATTGCAGCCCCGGTTACATTGAGTAAAGGAGTAATCGATACCCATCATAGGCTTTCGGCTGTAATTGCAAACAGCGGCAACGCCAATGCATTCACAGGTGATGACGGCTTTCTGGACGCTATGGAGATGGCATCGATGCTTTCCGAAAGCCTCAACCTTGATGCTGACACAGTAGCAGTTGCTTCAACCGGAGTAATTGGCCGAAGACTCAATGTTTCTAAAATCATGGAACGCCTTCCTGAAGTGATTAACGGGATTGGGAGTACTCCCGAATGCAGCCAGGCCGCTGCAAAAGCGATCATGACAACAGATAAGGCTTTAAAAGAGTCCGCTGTTGAGCTTGACTGCGGAGTTAGGATAGGTGCAATTGCAAAAGGTTCTGGAATGATCGAGCCAAACATGGGTACTATGTTATGTTTTGCATATACCGATGCAAAAGTGCCTGCAGATGTGCTGGATGTCGCTCTTAAAATAGCCGTGCAGAAAACATTCAACATGCTTATAGTAGACGGGGATACCAGCACGAATGATATGGTACTTTTTACCTCAACCTGCCAGTCCGGAATAAAACCCTGTATGGAATGCCTCGATGATTTTCAGGAAAGTCTGGTTTATGTGTTTACCGATCTTGTAAAAAAGATGGCAAAGGACGGGGAAGGAGCAACCAAACTTATTGAAGCAAGGGTAGTGGGTGCAAAAAAATATGAGGATGCAAAGCTTGCCGCAAAAGCCATTGTTCGTTCCCCGCTGGTCAAAACAGCAATTTTTGGAAAAGATCCTAACTGGGGCAGGATTGTAGCTGCTGCAGGTTATTCCGGAGCCGAAATTGAACAGGAAAGGCTTTCTCTTACCCTTTCGGGAAGAACGGACAAAGTGGAGCTTGTCGATTGCGGTGAAATCCCCGACTCATGTGACCTGGCCCTTTTGAAAAAGATAATGGAAAATGACGAAATTATCATCACCCTTAACCTTAATATGGGAGAGGAACATGCAACTGCCTGGGGCTGCGACCTTTCATACGACTATGTAAAGATTAATGCCGAATACACAACTTAATTAGCTTAGCATCTCGAAAATCGATCCCATCAATCGTACATCTACACGAATTTAAATAATATAAAATGTAAAATAAAGATGGAGAATGATTTCGGGATAAAATTAGATTTCCCCATATTCCAGATCATCTTCTTGCAAGAATCAATACTCCGAGGGGGTTTATTAAGTGGATATACAAGAATGGGAACAACGTCATATCGATGCATTTTATAGTGTCAAAGAGGCAATTCCTTATTTGGAAGGAATGTTTGTTGCTTACAACAGCAATATCGACGCCATCAAACACCTTACGGAAGCTGATATTCTCAGGCTTACCGGACTTTTTAATGAAGCCGAAGTACTGGAAAGAATTGAAGAATACCCAAGGGAGATAAAAGATCCTCTGGACTTCATGGCCCGTCTCTTAATCTCCATGAGAGAAGGAAAAGCTGCCGAAATCCCAAATCATACGACAGATATCCACGAATGGCTAAAAAGCAACCTGGGATTCGATTATGCACGCATGGGTGGTCAGGCAGGGATAATTTCGAATACACTTGCCTGCCTGGGACTTAGAAAAGTAGTTGCATATGTTCCATGGCTCTCTAAAGAACAGTCAGAGTACTTCGAAGATTCTGACAATCTCTGGCATCCGAAGGTAGAAGATGGAAAGGTTTTTTTAAGACATATGAAAGAAGCCTTCAAACCCGACATGGGGTCAAAAGTCAACTGGATCATTGAGTACTCCAAAGGTCTGCAGGTAAATTGTAATAGAAGTTTCGTAGTGCAGAGGGATAATCGCCTGATAATCTCTTCTCGTCCTAAATGGCTTCGCCTGGATATGGATGAAGAAATCTACGAACAACTCGATGTCATTTTCCCAATTGACGGGGCAATGCTTTCAGGCTATCAGATAATAAAGGAAGAGTATGAGGATGGGTCCACTTATAAGCAGTATGTTACAAGCTCCGTGCAGGTTATTGAGAAACTGAAATCCTTAAACCCCGATCTCCGCATCCATGTCGAACTTACTTCTATCCAGAACAGGGTGATAAGAAAGGCTATTCTGGCGGATATTGTTGCCAAACACGTTCATTCCCTGGGACTCGATACCGTAGAAGTCGCTAATGCCCTGAATGTGCTTGGGCACGAAGAACTTTCGTATTCCGTAATCAAGAAAGAGGAAAACGCGATAACATCGCTGTATCAGGGAGCTGTTCAGCTTTTAAAAGACCTGTCACTTGAAAGGGTACATGTACATTCACTTGGATTTTACATCTGCGTGCTGGAAAAAGATCACCCGCTTTCGCTTAAAGATCATCGAGACTTCCTTCTTTTTTCTTCAACCCTTGCAGCTGCCAAGGCCTTCTCCGGTACTATCGGAAACCTTAAAGATGTAGAGATCGGTCTTGAAGTTCCGATTTCAAGTAGCGGGATTAAAGGTCTTGATGAATTCAAAACCTACTGCGTAAGCCGCAATCTCTGTACTGCTGAAGAATTTGACTATGGATATCTCTATGGACCGGACCATGATGCTATTATTGTTCCCTCAAAAATAGTTGATAAGCCTAAGGCAACAGTAGGTATAGGGGATGCAATCTCGGCAGGAGCCTTCACTGCTATGCTTGCAAAAATGAAACAGAATAAAGCAATAAATGTCTCATCGGTATAATCGAAAGCTGCCCTTTCCTTTAGACCACGAAGGACTGGTTAAATGAATATACTCTGTGCATATAATGTCAATGTAGATTCCGTATACAGAGTTAGCGGAATCGAGGTTTCGGAACTGCTGAAAGATTTCGAAAAGACTCAAATCTTTGAAAAAATCGAAAATCTCCCTGAAAAAATACTTTCAAAATCTGATTTTGTCGCAGGGCTTATCTACTGTATGAAAAACGGGTGCGGAGCCGAATGGCTTATCCTGGAACAGGCTGTTTTCGAGTTTCTAAAAAATCGCTATTTTGAAAAGTCCCTTGTTAGAATGGGGGGAAATGCCGGAATAATGGCAAATGCTTTAGCGCAGTTAGAGGCTTCCAGGGTAATTCCGAACATCGCAGTACCTTCAAAAATTCAACTTTCTTTGTTTTCGGGCAAATCGATTTTCGTTCCCGGCTCTGAAGAAAATGGCTCTAGTGAAAAAAGATATACTATTCCCGGCAGCCAGGATCCTATCCATTTCGTATTTGATTTTTCAAAAGGGGATACGTTTTCTCTCTTCGGGACAGAAATAACGGTTCCGAGAGAAAACCGCTTCATAGCAACCTATGACCACTTGAACCTCAAGCTCTATGTCAATCCTGCATTTGAGAAATATACCAGAGACCATGCCAGCAAAATCGATGGTGCGCTTATATCCGGGTTCCATCTTTTACTTCAAAAGTATCCTGACGGTAGCAGTTATGAAACAATTCTTGAAAAAGTTCTCCACCAGCTCAAAAGCTGGAAGGCTGAAAATGAAAAGCTTCGGATTCACATGGAGTTCGGACACTTCGCAAATAAAGAGATTGCAGCTTCGGTCTTTCTAAAAGTCGCACCTGTTACGGACAGTATTGGAATGAACGAAGACGAACTTGCCTCTCTCTATAATCTCCATGGAGTACCGGAAGAAGAAATTCGACTCATGGAAGCGGAAGCCGTAGGAAAAGCTGTATACAAGCTAGCCTTGCCCCACAGGCTTAAGAAAATTGTAATCCATACCCGGGAATTTGTGCTGATTGCTTTTAAACCGAACATAGATAGTACTGCAGACTTCCTATCTCTGCAAGAATTGAGGGATTTAGAAAGCTCAAGCTTCCAAAAAATAGCCGGAAAAAAACTGGAAGCTCTGAGGTTTGGAGTCAGTTGTGCAGGAGCATATGCATCTTCAGGCAAGCTCAAAGGGAGGAAATTCGTAGAAAGGGAAGCCTCAAAACTCCATGAGAGCGCTTTCGGAATAAAACAACTTGAGATATTTCTTAAAGCTTTCAATGGACAGGTTTTGGGACAGGGAGCTTATGCTTTATATGGAGAATACATCCTATGCATGCTTCCAACATTGCTTTCGAATAATCCGATAACTACGGTAGGACTTGGGGATACTATAGCCGCAGGAATCTTTTTGAGGGAGCTGGAGCTGGATGTACAGGCTTAAACCTGAAATCTTTAACCTTAACTACACTCTCGACTGTGGGCAGGTCTTCCGCTGGGAAAGGGACGTAGACTGGTGGACAGGGGTAGTTGACGAACAGGTAATCCGGATTTCCCAGAATAGGGAGGAACTGCTTGTTGACTCAAAACTTTCCCCTGAATTCTTTTCATGTTATTTCCGTTTTGATGATAACCTTTCTTCAATCTACAAAAGCATAGATCGAGATCTCCTTATAGATAGGGGAATCAGGAAATATGAGGGTTTGCGGCTGATCAGGCAGGACCCCTGGGAATGCCTTATATCTTATATGCTTTCCACGGCATCAAGCATTCCTATGATCCAGAAAAGGATTTCTCTTTTGAGCCAGTCCTTCGGACAGGAACTCGAAGAGGGCTATTTCAGTTTTCCAGATCCTGAGACCCTTGCAACTGCTGACCTTTCAAAACTTAATGAATGTAAACTGGGTTTCAGAAACGAGAGTATAAAAGAGGCAGCGCTGCAAGTGCATTCCGGAGACCTGGATCTTGAGGTCCTTTACCGTCTGGAATACAAATACGCCCGAGACCGCCTTATGAGAATTCGCGGCATCGGAGAAAAAGTAGCAGACTGCGTTCTGCTTTTCGCTTATGGGAAATTGGAATCTTTCCCTGTGGATACTCACATCAAACAGATTATCCAGCATTACCATATCGATGATAGCTTCTTCGAAAATTGTGTAAGTCTGAGCAAAATGGGAGATTGGGGCAGGGAGTATTTCGGTCCCTATTGTGGGTATGCCCAACAATATCTTTATTATCAGAAAAGGGTTGAGGGTTTTGTTCCTCTGTATTAATTTATGTTTTTTCAAGAAGATTAGAAAAGATTAGCATTAGAAAAGATTAGCATTGATACAGAAAAGATTAGTATTGATACATCGGCAGTTGATCGCAAAAATAAGAGATTAGTCTCATAAATGAAAAGAGACTTAATCCACTTCATACTTTAACCGGCTTTACCATCTATTGCCGTGGCCCCACCACCATCTATTGCCATGGCCCCACCACCAGCCATGACCTTGGTTCCAGCCATGGTCACGATCCCAGCCATGACCTTGGTTCCAGCCATGGTCACGATCCCAGCCATGTCCACGATCCCAGCCATGGTCACGATCCCAGCCGCGCCCATCTACTGCACTTGCTGAGGCAGCTGTCAATGTCACTATAAAAAGGATAGCCATTAAGATAGCAATTATCTTTTTCATCCTTTTGAATGCTTGTTTTCCCATTGCTTACACTCCCAATATTGTCTAGTTTGATACAATTATTTGATTTATATTTTAAAATGTTAAATCTTTAAATTATTATAAATTATATTTTCATTGCTTACGCCAACGAAATCTTGCCAACGAAATCTGTTTTCAAATTGTATCACTGATGTATTATTATCCAGTGGATATAATCACTACAGAAATATAATTCAGAATCCAATATTAATTAAAGACAGATGTTATGTTGACTATATCTCCATGTCCTTTTTCAGTAGTGGTATTTCTAAAACACTTTTAGTACTAATGTTCTTCGTCAAGTTTCCATAGGCCGCTAGTGGAATAGAAATGACGATATCCAAAAAAGAAAGACTGATAAGAAAATTAATATAATCAAGAATAGGAATAAGTCAGCAAATTTCGTAATCTCTGGCAAGATTTTCGAGAAAACTTCTGGTTTCTCTTCTCCTATTGCCTGAATACCAGCTTTTTCACATAAAAAATATTATCTTATCTCGTTCATTTTTTATTAAAAATTTCTCTCAATTTTTTGGGTTGTAGATCTTGATAATTGAAAAGCTCTCTCCACACAAATAATGAAGCAATACAATTTACTAAAAGCCAAGAAATTCCGACTCCGATAACTCCCATCCATTTAGCAAAGAAGATTGAAAGCACAATCGAAAATAACCCTAAAAATGAGTGCATTAAAACTACTGAATTTAAACGTTGCTGGATTCTTTTAACTGAGATATATAGTATATTTATAGTATAAGGAATGCTCGAGATAGCAAGTATCATAAATAAGCCAAAAGAGTTCTCAGAGTATTCTTCCCCAAAAATCAGTAAGACATATTTTCCAAAAAAATAAACTAAAACAATCACTGGCAATAATATTGAATAAATGAATTTAATTGAATGAATTATATCCTTTTTAATACTACTTTCTTTATTTGAGCCTTCTACCAGCAGAGAGATTGATGTTGATCGCGCAACCATTTGAAAGAATGCTGAAAATGACCAGGCGATGTAAAAATAAGCATTTTGCTTAGCTCCTAAAATATTTATTATTAATATAGGTAAAAAATAATTTGGAGTTCCTTCAAATATAGCGGAAATATAATTTTTAATGGAATAGTTAAACATTTCTTTTAACATATCCTTATTGAAATTAAGCTTAAACTTATAATTTTTATTTATTTTTGAGACATAATAATTTCCGAGGATACAAGCAACTAATATCCCTATTCCATATGAGAGGTACATTCCTAAAAATCCATACATTACAATTAAAGGAAGTATTACAACCCTCAAAACAGAAAACAACGTCTGTAACATAGAATATTTTGAGTGTCTGAAAGCTGAAAAAATATTTATTTGCATATAAAATATGCTATACGCCACTGTAAACAGTATAAATAAGATCATGTAATAGAAATTATTACTTAGGAAATTAAGTGAAGGGGAAAATATATTCAGGCCGGCCAAAAATAAAATACAAAGCAGTATTGAAACAATCGATATTATGGTAATACAAGAATTTATCATTTGATTTTTATCATTTGCATTAGGTAGATATCGGATAATTCCAATATCGAGGCCTAACATCGAGAACATCGATATAAGAGACATGCACGATATTAAGGCAACTGCCAAACCTACTTGCTCAGACGAGTAAAGCTTTGCAGCAAAGACCCAAAAGAAGAAGCCTGATCCGGTTCCAAAAACATTTGTAAATATTAAATACAAAGAATTCCCATATAATGGATCAGTAAACATCTTTTTTATTTTGTTTTTTTGTGTTTCAAACGTTAAAATAAAACCCCATCCCACCAATGCTTTCAACATATAAATACACTTTTTAATAAATTCAAATAAGATCATTTAAAAAATAAAATTAATTACATATCTTAAAAAAGTTTATGTTGTGCTCAAATGATACATTCATTGCCCATGAGATTTCAAATTTTGTTCAGATTTATCGAACGTATCAATATACAGTTGTCTGAAACTTTCAAATTTTTCGGAGATGTCACCATATAAATAACCAATAGTTTCGCAAAGAATTACACAAGAAACTGCTGAAATTTGTTTTATCGTTTTCATGGAGGGCTTCGTTACTAGCGTTATAAAAGATTTTGGATAAAAGTTTAGCAATAAACGTTTTAAGTATGTATTTTCTGTTGAGCTTTTTAGGTCGTAACTAATAACATTTTTTAATGAATAGATGGAAAGTCCCCCATTAAAAGCCCTTTTCACAATGTTTTGATATTTAATTCTGGATGAATATATTTTGTGATGCACTATAGCGTTGGGATTGAAAATAACTTTTTTTCCAGATTCTTTTATATGCAAAAACATTTTAGTGTCTTCGCCACCTAGCCATTTCTTCCCATTTATTCCGAGGTTAATATCGAACATACCAGCTTTAATAATCATTTCTTTTAGAAAAGCCATATTAGCTCCAAAACCTCTATCAACTTCTTGCATATTTACTGGAGTCATAACGTAAGAACAACTAATCATCCAATGCAACTCTTTTGGAAACCAGCTCATATTTTGATATTCCCAAAAAGGAACAATCTCACCAGCTATAGCTCCTATTTCAGGATCATTTTCGAATGTTTCAACTAACGCCCTGGCCCAGTTTTGATCTGGAAAAGCGTCGTCGTCTATAAAAGCAATTATCTTACCTGTACTATTGATTACTCCTATATTCCGGCTATTCGAAAGTCCTTTATTTTTTGGATTGAAGATAATGTTTGCATTTTCCATATTATTAGTGGAGATATGTTCTTTAACTGTATTGAAAAGCTTTTGATTTTCATCAATTACAACAATTAATTCTATGTCTTTGTAGCTTTGATTTTTAATACCATCAATTACTTCAATTAGATCTTTAACTCTATCAAAAGAATAAGCACTAACTACCACACTAAGAATCATATAAATCGCAACCTATTCCAAAATATTTACTTTCCAGTTAATATCAATAAGTCAGATAATTTTCATTTTGATAATCCATATCTATTGAACAAAAAAGAGAATCAATTTTCAAGCTCTCTTCGCTCTACCCTTAGTAGCACCAAATGAACGCAATAGTAACCCTATTAGCGCTATGAAGCATCCTACTGCAATTAAGAGAACCATGAACATAGTAGGTCCAAAGTCAAGGTTTCCACCCTCGTAAAAGATATGCAGGAAGCTAGTAACCATATAAAGGCCGCTCAATCCGAGAAACATTCCAGGGACTGCAAAATAGAAAAGAGACTTGTTAAACTCCATATCTTTGAAAATACCTAAAAGGACTTCGAGACCATGTTGAATTGGTTCTTTAGTTGAGCCGTCAACGTCATAACGGACAGTTATTTCAACTTCTTTAATTCGGAGGCTGGCTTTTCCAGCATCAGCAAGCATTTCGCTTTCAACTGCCATCCCCTGCGCATTAAAGCGGAAAACGTCTACTATTGAGGCTGCAAAGGCGCGAAAACCGCTCTGGGAATCTGTAACATTTAGACCAGAATACCTTTTGGTTGCATTGTCAAGAATTTTCTGGCCAACACGACGATAGGCGGGGGTATTTTTGTCTTTGCCGTATAAATATCGGCTGCCGTTGACCATGTCAGCTTCACCTTTAATAATAGGGGCAGCAAGCTTTGGAATATCTGCAGGATTGTGCTGAGCATCCGAATCCATTGTCACGATTACATCCGCTCCCATCTTGAGTGCAGCTGCAAATCCGGTTCTAAGGGCACCTCCCTTTCCTGTATTCACCTCGTGAACAATTACTTCAGCTCCTGCTTTTCTGGCAATTTCAGCTGTCCTATCAGAACTGCCGTCGTCAATAACGATTACTTTGTCAGCGTGAAGTTTTGTAAGTAATACTATGCTACCAATGGAAACTTCTTCATTAAAAGCAGGAAGAATCACAGCTATGTGTTGGGGGGTAGTGTTTGTTACGCAGGGATAATTGTTTTGAATTAAGGAATGGGGTTCAGAGCTACCGCTCAGCGTTTTAATCATACTATGACCTCTTCAAAATAATCATTTGTTTTGGGGGAAAGTTTTCAAATAATGTTTCAATTTTTGTATATGCTGTATTTTATGGAGCGGAAAACTGATGCAAAATAAGGGTATAATGAAATAACTTAAGTAATCAGTTTAATGTTGAACATAATTGACTGAATGCTTATGGAGTTATTATGTACATTATGAAAATGTACTAATTTATTTTCGCAAATAAATTAATCAATTCAGTTCAACTAATTGGGGGAAAGATAAGTTATTTCGTTACATGCACCAATTGTAGCACACCATTAGTATCTTTTAGTAAAGCTCGTAATTATAAACGTGTACTAAAATAATGTTAGCCCTTGGCTAGAACTTTACTTTAATAATCTATTTATTGTGAACAAGTCTTTACATATTAAACTTTATGGGGGATTATACTTGAATACAATCTTATACAAATCGTATAATAATAATTATACTATATAAACTTGTCTAATTATGCAAAATACTTAAAACAAAAAAACAATTGAACTTTATTAAAGAAATACTTGAAAATAAATAATTATTTATACACTTCAATTTCAACTCATTATTTGCACAAACAAATGTTCTATTTTGATCCAATAGTATTTTTTGAAAGTTCTGTAGACCGACACTAATTGAAGAAAACCGACATGATGATACTAATGAAGTCAGCAATTGAAATTGTCTGTTGGTTTGGTTGAAGCTGCTTGTTCATTTGTTGTGACAGTGTCCCCCATATATCGGAGTTGTTCCCCTCGAACCCCGCAGCCCAGAATCCAATTCCCTGAATTCCCTGAGAACTAACATATTGATATTTTAAGGTCAATGACTCTTTATCGTCATACCATATCTGGTGATAAACTCCATTTGATTGGTATGTGTAATATGGAGTGTTTGAATCAGCATCCCATTGTCTATGATATTTTTGTGCTCCAACCAAAGCGTCTTTTAGGTATATATAGTCAAAATAACTTATAGGTGCTCCAGGTGAACTTGAAGATGCTATATAGTCATAACCAAATAACGGCAATCCAAATATTAATTTTGATGCTCCGTAAAGATTACTCTGGTTTTTAAGTGTAAATTTTATTCCCCTATCAGACTTTCTACAAAAAGGAGAGTTTGGAGCGGTGGTACTTTGGCCCCAATTATAATCATATCCCATTACAAAAACGGCATCTGCATAGTTACTTAGATTGCTGTTTATAAGTACATCCTCATAACTATTTAGAAGGGGCGGAGTGCAAAAACCGACTAGATAAGTAGAGTTAATAGATTTCTCTTTTGTATATATTTGTTGCATTAAGCTTTCAAAAAGCTCCTTATTAGCTGTATGAGTGTATTGATTTGTGTTTTGGGGGAACTCAAAGTCAATCATAATCCCTTGGGCTCCAGTAGAATTAATCGTATCTGAGATATTGTTCACCAAGTCATCAATATGATAAGCTAGAAGACTATCCATAATTTTATCGTCTGTACATTGAACACATACAATGGGCTTGACATTATGTTGTTTTGCAGTTGAAAAAATATCATTAACCTGTGTTAGTGTATACGGGTCAATATCTAATGATCCTTTTGCAGTTGGAAACCAATCAGGACAGGCAATGTGCGTTATATTTTCCCAGGGCGGTTGATAAACATCAGGGGCAATATCTGAAGGCCAAAATCCGAAACAAACTGAACCTGCTAGGGATGGATTGGTTAGAAAAAATAAAATTGAAACTGTAATAAGCATATGTTTTGTATGTTTCATAAAAATCCTTTTTTTACACATACCCTTTTCTATACAAACTTAGAGAGTAAGTCAACTTATTTAGATTATGAATCAAAATTTTATATCACTTAATTATACTAAAAATATTAAAAATGTTTCGTTTTTACAAAATTCTTTCAAAAAAATAACTATAGTAAAAAATAAGAAAATTTACGTATCTAGAATAAGAAATTATCTTTCAAAAAATTAAATTTGGCAAAATTATATACCAGTGATTTAAGTGAAAAAGTAGTCACTGCCGGGGAAAACACACTAATGTAAACGTAATCGACATCTTATTAAAATTAAATAGAAAAACGGAAAATATTTAATACATGAAATAATACAGAACATTGTCTCATAAGAGACTATGACCTCTAAACTGCACAGGTAGTGGGAAAGACCTGTGTAGTTTAATAAGAGAAAGCATTTTTTATTTGATAAATATCAAGACTTATACATCTACCCCGTCTAGAAGTTTGATAATAAAAAAGGTTCAAATTCTGGAACTTAAGGGCTAAAAAGCACCTGGCGATTAGATCATAGCACCGATAATTATAAGAGGTCTTCTCAACAGACCAAAAAGCTGAGATTGGCATCTGAATCAAATTGCCAACATTACAAAAAAAAGCAAGTCTCACAGTTAGTGTGAGGTAGTTGACTTGCATTTTAAAATATAACTTCCTTGCGGCACATTGTAAACTGTCAATATTCCATTTTGAGAAATTAATCGCTCATCTGTCAAACCATTATTTAAAGAATATTCATTGTTATCCGGTACATATATTGTTATATTTGTAGTGTTAAATAGTTCATTATCTCTGTGTAAAGTAAAATACATATTTTTGCTGGTTATATTATAATATCCATCAACTAAAAATAAACTTGAGCTGTTTGTTAAATTTATAATATGTGGATAACTATTTGAAGTTGTGAAATTATAAGTTCCCCTTGTCAGTTCTGGTAGCAAAACTTTATTATTCCGTTCGAAAATTGTTGAGTTACCATTAAATACTAAATTCGATGACAAACCATTGAAAGTTAAACCATTACCTACATTATCCGAAACCACAATAGTATTATTTAACACATTCACTTTTCTAGCATCATTCAGATGACTTACGTAATCGGAAATGTTCGAAAAATATAGTCCTTCCACGGAAGATGAATTTTTAATTAAATTTAAAAGTCCATTCTCAGTTGAAGTCATCATATAAGATTGATATTCATATTCAGGATGGTCTAACAGCATTAATGAACTTCGAGTCTCTTTATAATGCGCAATTGTAGCAGGATCATCAATAAATTGACTTAAAGTAATACCACCTTCATCGCCTAAAATCCAGACACTGTTCTTGTCATTTGTATCAGAACTATAATAGTGACACGGATCATCCATTACTGCCCCATTCCAAGTAAGCCATTTATAGTCGTTTAACATAGCAATATTCGTTACATTTTCGTTGATATTGTTATATGGGGCAATTAAACCGTTCGGGTGCTTTTTCATTAAACTGTAATATGAATTATATGCAGCTGTCATTTCGTACAGATCACCAGAATAATTTAGAGTTGTTAAATCAATATGATCATAACTATGTGGTTCAACATCAGCCAATGGAAATTTTTGTATGACGTCTAACGATGTCGCATTGATTACGGCAGCTATAGTACAATCATGTGAAATATTATACAGATTTTGAAAGCTGACTGGATTTGTGATCAAATCATCGTATCTAAGCAATATAACTAAATCTTTTGCATATGGAGTAGATCCAGTGACTACAGGCATGTTATTAGTAGCTATATTGCAAAAATTTTTGATTAGACGATAATTATTATGTGATGTTGAACTGATACGGTTTAAAAAGAATACACAAGTTCCTCCGTTAACAGTTGATGTAACTACGGCAGGATTCCCTTTCAAGTTTCTGATATTTACATTAGAATAAGGTCCGGGAGAGTAAGCAGCATAGTACCAAGTATCTAGCCCATCCAATCCTTCTGTGATTGAGCCGCTAAAAGAGGAGGTATTCACTAAGTCATTTGATGGAGCATCGCCTACATAATCCAAACCATATGCGAGATATAATTCTCGTCCGGCTGCATATGCTACAAAGGCATATTTTTGGTTATTTCTAGTATAGTCAATCACTAAATTCGAGGCAGTTGAAGTAATCGGAGCTTCAGCAATAACCGCTTCATAAGGCGCTAATTGAGCATCACTAATATCTTCGTAATTCAATATATCATACTTGTATCCATAGAAATCCAATGCACTTATAAAAGTTCGTTCTTGAGATAAATAATCGGAATGGTCATATTTATCGGACCATTTCCATGCAGAACTTTGGAGCACTGCAATTTTACCATTCCCAACCTGTTTAACGTTCCCATTTGAGAGAATACTCTGAGTCAAAACGTATCCAATCATCAAGCATAAAGTAAATCCAATAAGTAAGTAGTATTTTTTTCTCATAAATATTCATCTCAATATTTATATCTAATTTATGTTGAGATTCTTTAACCGGTTTCAGCTATTTTCTAAATAAATCCTGTAATGCCTATTTGCGTATATTTTGTAATACAATGGATAAGAATTAAGACGCGATTTTATTTCGAAATAAGAATTTGGATCTACGCCTATAAAGGTAGCAGCTTCATCACTTCGGCGAGTTAACCAAATATAATTATTTTGTGTCTGTGAATTGTGTTCAAGAGGGTATGAAAGAGAATCATAACTTTTAAATTTTTCAATGTATTCACTTGAACTAAGTGAATCAGAATAGCATCTAATACTACTATCATTAAGCGTTGTATGTGTGAAGAAAAAATTTGCCCCTTTTAAATCATCAGGTGCGGTATAGTCGATTGTTTCACTTCCATAGTGTCCTATTATATGAAGAAAAGGTGAGACGATTAAAAAAATAATCAATATTAAAGTTGTATGTTTTTTTTCAAGATTTTGAGATATAAAATAGGAGAGTGGTATTAAACCGAAAAGCAATATTCGTATAACGATTTCTCCACCATATCCGCCTGCAACTAAGAGTCCTGAAGTAGTAATTACAAATAAAATCATAATAGAAGGAATAGCATCTTTTACTTGTTTAATACTGGAAATTATCCCAATAAAAGCTAGTAAGTAAAATGAAAGACCAAAATACGTTCGAAAAAGTGCAATAAATAAATGGCTAGCAGAACCTGTTGATATTCGATTAATTGCAGCCCCACTTGTAAATTTAAGATCAGAATATTGTAATTCAGTTAGGACTTTGGAAAACATGGAATGTGCTCCCAAAATTTGCCATGCTGAATATATAATGAACATAAAAAATAGTAATAAAAGAAAATTATTTTTATTTATTTTATGTGTTTTCTCTATTATTTGAACAGACAACATATGTAAAATTGCAATAAATGGAGTTAAAGCATGGGTTGTGACTATTGAAAGAAAAACAATAAAAATACTCAATTTATTCAAAATAGGATTTATATTTTTGATAATTAACTTAAACATAAGGAGTAAAAATACTAAATACAGCAGAAAAGCCATATTTTGTGGTGAGTAATAATCTTGATTTAACCAATTACCAATGAAAAATATCCAACAAGAGAGCCATAATTTTCTACCGCCATTAAAAATTATATTAAAAAAAGAAAATATTATTAAAAAACAGATAATTTGTGAAACATATGGAGTGAATAGTAATAACTTATTTATATTAATATTTGTGATTAAAACAAATGAAGCCCCAAAAATATCTGCACCAGGCCAATTATTATATCTTACTATTTCACTGTTTAAGAAACTATTTCTCAGCAAATAGTCAATCTCTCCTCCAATAACGAATGAAGAGTTGAACCGTACTGTACCTTCCACTATTAAAGGCATTAAGAACAGGAAGGAAATAAGCCCAAAACATTGAAGCATTAATAAAAACTTAGTTTTAGGATGTAAGTATAATGAAATGAGAAATGAAATAGTAAGTGTAACAATAGAAAAGAAATAAGTTAATGGAAGAAATGAGAATAATCCAAGGTTCCCAAAGTGTAATTCATTCTGAATGGATTTAAACATTGAATAAGAAAATAATAATAAAGATATTAAAGTCAAAGTTGAGCTTAAAGGATGGAGTAAATTGTAGAATTTGCGATTATGAACATTTAATAAGGGCATTAAAAATATCTCCTTAATAAAATTTTTTAATCAGGAGGATTTTCAAATTTTTTACTTATTTAACTTTTTCTGATACTTAATTAACTATAAATTTTGATACCACAATAGGATGTAGTTTTCGAAGGTATTAAATACGCATTTTTATGAAAGAGTTATTAACATACCAAATAATATAATAATGTTTCTGTTACTTAATAAATTTGGTAGGTCTATTTTTCATTTATTTAACATTATATAAAAGTTAAATTATATTGTATAGTGGAAAAAAGGTCATAAAATACAACTCGATATTATGGTTTGTCTAAGCGAGGATTGTGCTTTTTTAGTCTTACTTATTTTGTTAATTCAAAAATTACCCACTTTATAAATTCAAACGGCAAATAATAAAAAATATATACTAATATTTCTATTAATTGCTTGATTATTTAATTGAATACATGAAAATTAGATTATATCTTTAATCTAATTCATATTATTTTATTAAATAATAAATATTGACACTTCCCTCACTAAGAAAGATAATCTTTCTTTATAACTACCTAACTTGTTTGAATATTGTTAAATATAGATCTGGTATTGAAACTTGAGTGATGAAAATCATCTTTAATATTGATTTTAAACTTTCATCAAATTTGAGATTCAAGATAGAATTAATAGAAACAATATTCTCAGGCATCTTTAGGGATGAACTAAAAGACAAAAAGTACTAAAATATATACAAGTGATTTGAGGTTTAAGTAAATGTTATTAAAATTTTTAAATAGATTGGAAAAGACACTCAGTATTTTCATTTTAATCTTTTTTATAATCTCATTGACTGCTACTTCAGTGAGTGCCGGTTCGGCAACAAAAGCAGTAGTATCCATTTCTTTTGATGATAATGATATGTACCAAGTTGGAATATTAGATGGAAAAGGCGTACAAGGAACTATAGCATATGTTACTAGAGACATATATCCCAGCGATTTAACTTCAATGCACAAGGAAGAAAAGAAAGGTTGGGAAATAGCTTCACATACTGTAAATCATACTGCAGACTCTGAAATTGAGTTTTCGAATTCAATAAAATATTTAGTAGGTAAGGGATTTACAGTAAATGGTTTTGTAGTTCCTTGCGGAGGACCACTTACCAATACACAAGTAGGATGGGCTAGCAAGTACTATAAGTGGTCGAGAAATTGCGTAGAATATACTTCTAACCCTTCAAGTACTGCTTACTATAATTATCCACCAATAAACAAATATCAACTTATTGGAGTAACACCAAATGGACATAACTTATCTGATCTTAAAAAATTAGTTGATACTGCAAATAAAAAGAATTATTGGTTAATATTTGCATTCCATAGAGATGAGATAACAAATAAGGACCTTAAGTCGTTAATTGACTATACAAAGAGTAAAAATATACAAATATTGCCAATTAACAAAGCAATTAATGTGTACAGTAAGTATGGGACAACAAGCAAATTTTCAAGTAATGCTATAGCATATAACGAATAAATTTAAAATGTAATCACATTACGGACGGTCACCCCATCTTAAACAGGCCGCCCAATAATTATTTCAGATAATTACAGCGATACACATTAATTTTACTAATATTTTTTGGGTCGTCCATTTGTATTCGGTTGTTATTCTCCCACAATAATCAAAATAACGCTACCTCACTCTTTTCCAGTTAGTATTCCATTTTTAGGGTACTGTGCCATCGAAGCATCAAAACGTGAGCAGAAGGTGCGTTTTATATTTAGTCAGAAAACACCAACCCTATATCAGTGGACGACCAAAAAGTGGGGTTTATCGAAATCCTCTTTGATTTGTAGTGATTCACAGCCATTTTCTCAAAAAAACCCTGAAATCAAAATCATTTAACCTGCAAATCTCGGCATTTTCTAAAAGTTCAAAACTATCTTTTATGCTCTGTAATACTTGTTTTCCAATTGAGCAATTAATTAGCTGCTTTTCAAGAAGCCCTTTTGCCTCAGGATATAAGCGCCGGATCTCAAAGACATATTTTCCATTTTCAATATAACCGCCGAATACATCTTCAGCTTCTAAATACTTATCCTTAAACTTCTGGGCATGCTCTTTAACCCAGACCGGGGGTCCAATGTGTTTTTTAACGTTTGGAAGCTTACCTGAGATAAGTTCGAGTAGAATTACTGTCTCTTTTTCTCCTGACCAGACTCCGGTTTTAAGCACGGAAAATTCATAGTCCTTTAAAAGGACAGACACAGCCTGTTCCATTTTATAGAGCTGCGGATAGAGAACGTCTTCGACCACTTCAGGGGTCTTGAAGACAACTGCAAGTTGTGTGCTCTTTTTGCTTTCCAGCCGATCGAGAATGTCGTTGTCTTTGAGAGGTAAAAGGCATGCAGGAAAAAAGAATCGAAGTTCCGGATTTTTCAGGAATTCCCGGCAGTAGTCTATAAACGTGCAGAATTTGTCAAGAGAAAGAACTGCTGCAACATTACGCTTGGGGTCTGTTGGGTCAACCACGACCAGAGCTTCTTCGTGTTTAATTTCCGCATGCTGCATTATATCGATTTTCTCTCTAGGTTTCCAGGAGGAAACTGCTTGGACTGCGTTTTCGAATGAGCCGTAATGGATTATCAGCAGTTCGGTCAGGTAGCCCGAAAAGCCCCGGGTTCTCAATTCCGAGCCATAGACTCCGCACCCGCGCATGAATTGCTTCAGAAGCAGGACGTCATCTTCATGCCCTTTTATGCGAATTTTTACAAAGTCGTTATGAAAAGGAGTCCTATCAACTGCGGATTTTATTTGAGCAGCTGAAGCGACCCTGAAACATGGGACCAGATCCACGTCAAAGCCTTTGTATACGATGTTCAGGTAAGGATGCTCAGCATGTCGGTCTTCCGCATATTCTGCCAGCTTTGCCGTTTCCCGCGCAATTGCCATGCCCATGGATTCCAGCTCCTTTCGGGGTGTCTCTTCAGGGAAGCTTATAAAGATATCAATATCGTGAGTGCCTGAAAGCCAGGTACCTCGGGCAGCGGAGCCGACAATTTTTACAAAAATATCAGGTATTTCAAGCCTGTATGCTGCTGTTTTTACCTCAGATACCAGCTCCGCCTGAATACGCGCCAATTCATTTCTTTCGTCTTCGGAGGGCTTTATTATCTTAAGTACTTCATGCTTCAAATCATCGGGAATGTTTTCGTGCGTTTCCATGCCAGGGAAGGCTCCATAATTGTTATAGGTTTGTTTCTGCTAAAGGTTCATTCGTATAGTCTTTAAACTTTATGCATATATTTTCTGTTTTCATGAAAATCTGAGGTAGCTGATTAACAAAATGAAATAATTATATATATTATCCGTGGAAATTCTATATTATGAGCTGGTACGGGATAGATGCAGTAGATAAGGCCATTTCCAGGACAAGAAGAGCTCTTTTTGAACCATTTGAATTTTGGAAATGGATAAAACTTGCAATTATTATTTTTTTATTAGGCAGCAGTAGCTCAAATTTCAGAGGTTCAGGCAATACCTACAGAATGAATCCTGAAGAATTTAGAAATACTACTACTCTTGGTTCTGACCTGCTTCATGAGTATCTTCCACACAATATTATTGAAAAGATAACTTCACCTTCTACTATTATTTCCGAATACGGAATTTTGATTGCCTTGATTGCTGCATTGATTCTTTTTTTCCTTTTGCTTTTATACATTTCCAATGTTATGCAATTTGTTTTTGTTGAGTCACTGGTAAAAAATGATGTCAGATTCCGGGCTTATTCCCGGAAATTTTTGGGAAAAGGATTCAACCTTCTTTTAGTGAATTTAGCTTTGTTGATAATTTTTCTTATATTCCTTGTAATAGCTTCACTGCCTTTAATTTCCAACATCATGAAAATGTCCTCGGATTTTTCCTGGCCTGCGCTGATGGGAGGGCTCATCTGGTTTATCAGTGTGCTAATTGTGTTTGCCTTGCTGATGTCTGTAATAAGTTCCTTTATAAGTCTTGCAATTCCCGTTTCCATTTATCGGAATGCAGGAATTCTTGCATCTTTGAAGCTTGTATTTGCTAATTTTAGAAAAAGCTGGCAGCAAGTCCTGGTTTACTGGGTCACCAGGTTTATACTTGGATTAATACTGGGTATATCCATGCTGATCCTTTTCTTGTTAGTACTTGTGGTCTCAGTGATAATTTCCCTTGTCATTGACGGCATTTTATACTTCCTCTTTTCAGCCTTTACATCCGATCCAATAAACTGGATTCTACTGGTTCCTTTCATAATTATAGAAGTGCTGCTTTTCCTCGGAATAATACTTTTATTCAATGTGCCTTTTGCAGTTTTCATGGAATATCATCTGCTGAGTTTTCTCGAAGGCTGGTTTATCGGCGCAGATATTCCATTTTTTGATGCTCCTGCGACAGGGACTGAAATCAATTTAAGTGGGTCTGAGCCGCCACTTTGATTCAGTAGAGAAAATCTAGATTTTGCCTCTCGGTTTATCTGAAAATTATTTCGACCAAGAAACTGTGTTCAGAAGCCCTGTTTTTTAAAATATAATATACTGAGTGAAACTAACTATACTCAGTAATGTATCATTTCCGGATTTCATTCGGAAATTCAAATTGAGGAGTTGAAGATAATGAAACAGGAATTCATCGAAAAATATTATCTGGGCAAAGAGGTTGAAATAGATATCGGAGGACAGACTACATATAAAGGAATTGCTGCTGAAGTCAACGATGGGATCCTCAGCCTTAAGTGGACTATAAAAGAAGAGGGCTATACACATATTGAAATCGAGAAAATCGCAGTGATCTGGAAAACCCTCAGAAGCAAAAGATAAAAAATAGTAAAGCTAAAAGAACATTATCGAACAAGAATTAGAGCTATTAGAGCTATTAGAGCTATTAGAGCTAAAAATTGAAAATACGAACGGAGTTATTTCGATTTTAGCTGTTTTTAATTAAATCTAAATGGGAAAATTTTTCCCATTTATTTCAAAGCTTGATTTCATTATTTCTTGGTAATGAATAAATGGCTTAATTATTTTTCATTTAAAGCTACTTCATGAAAACAAAGTAACGTTTTTCTATAAAGAGACATAAAAACCCTGAGTCTATAGCCTTAAAACTTTCATTACAATAAAGCTTAAATTAAGTATAGTAGTTACTGAATAAATTGATTGACGCATAAAGATCCGTTCAATATTATATGAGTGACCATCATTATCAATAACTATCTACCTATCACTGTCTACTGATAACTGTTCACTATAGTATATTTCAGTAAAGTCTACAGTAATATAATGGATAATGGAAAATCGGGCAGTGCAGCAGAGAGATTCTCTAGCCGTATTTTCACTCTATTTAAGTTAATTCATCATCAAGGAGACTCCCATATGATAAAAGAAATAACTGCTAAGTACAATGCAGAAAAAATCGAAGAAAAAGTAACGCAGTTCTGGGAAGAGAGCGGTGCATACATGAAAACCCGTGAGCGACGCAGAACCGGAAAAAAACTGTTATTTGTTGACGGGCCTCCATACACCACCGGACATATTCATCTGGGAACTGCCTGGAACAAGATCATCAAAGATTCCATTCTCCGCTATTATTCCATGAATAACCGAAACATACTTGAACGTCCTGGCTGGGACATGCATGGTTTGCCAATTGAAGTAAAAGTAGAAGGTTTGCTCGGTTTCAAGTCCAAAAAAGATATTGAGAGTTTCGGGGTAGAAAATTTCATTGAAAAATGTAAAGAATTTGCCATCGTTCAAAAGCAGGCAATGACCGAGCAGTTTCAGAGGCTTGGGGTCTGGATGAACTGGGAAGACCCTTACATGACCTTGAAAGATAATTATATAGAAGCTGCCTGGTGGACTCTCAAGCAGGCCAATGAAAAAGGTCTTCTGGAGGTGGGCAAGCGTTCGGTCAACTGGTGCCCTCGCTGTGAAACCGCAATTGCGGACTCGGAAGTTGAGTATTCCGAACGTACTGACCCGTCAATCTATGTAAAATTCAAAATCAAAGGGGAAGAAAATACCTTCATTGTTATCTGGACTACAACTCCCTGGACCATTCCGGCAAATGTAGCAGTGGCTGTACATCCTGACTTAGAATACTCAAAATTCCAGGCGATCAGGAAGGACGGTTCGGAAGAAATACTCATTGCAGCTACAGAGCTTATAAAAAACGTGCTCAAACAGGGCAGGTTTGTTGATTATAAAGTCCTTGAGACTATGACTGGAGAGGATCTGACAAATCTCGAGTACGAGAGCCCTCTTGGAGATCTGGTACCTGTTCAGAATAAGATAAAGCACGGAGTTTACATTGCGGATTTCGTGGCGGTAGAAAATACAGGCTGTGTACACATTGCCCCGGGACATGGTATGGACGACTTCAACCTTGGCATGAAACATAACCTTCCGATCCTCTGCCCGGTGGGCTCAAACGGAGTTTATACAGCGGAGGCTGGAGAATACGAGGGCAAAACTGTCAGGGAAGCAAATCCCATTGTCGTCGAAGACCTTAAGGAAAGAAACAGGCTCCTTACCGAAGGAACAGTTGTGCATAGATACGGGCATTGCTGGCGCTGCAAAACCCCTATCATTTATCTTGCAACCGAACAGTGGTTCCTGAAAATTACCGAGATCAAGGACAAGATGCTTGAACAAATCGATGCCGTGGACTGGTACCCTGACTGGGCAGGCTCAGCCCGTTTCCGAACCTGGGTGGAAGGCGCCAGGGACTGGTGCATCTCCAGGCAGCGTTACTGGGGAATTCCCATACCTGTCTGGAAGTGTAAAAAATGCGGAAAAATCGAGATAATAGGGACGAAAGCCGAGCTCCTGGAAAAGTCAAATACAGGCAGCGATATCGAGCTTCACCGTCCCTATGTGGATCGAGTCACAATTCCCTGTGAGTGCGGCGGTGAAAAAAAACGGGTTGAGGATGTCTTTGACGTATGGTTTGACTCTGCTGTTGCTTCCTGGGCAACACTTAAGTTTCCGCAAACAAGAGAGCAATTTGATGAATGGTGGCCTGCTGATTTTATTACAGAAGGACATGACCAGACTCGAGGCTGGTTCTATTCTCAGCTCGGAGCTAGCATGGTTAGTTTCGGGAGGGCTCCGTACAAAAGTGTGTTGATGCACGGATTTACCCTGGACGCAGGTGGAAAGAAGATGTCCAAAAGCTCTGGGAATGTAATCTCTCCTCTGGATGTTATTGGTAAATTCGGAGCCGATACCCTGCGTGCTTATGTGCTTTCCTCAAGTGCTCCCTGGGATGATCTGAAGTTCAACCTCGAAGAAATAGAAACTGTCCACCGGTCAATCAATATCCTCTGGAATGTTTTCAGGTTCCCGCTGCCTTATATGGCGCTTGACAACTTTAACCCCCTAAAAGTTAGCCTTGAATCCGTAAAAGATTCCCTTCGTGAAGAAGACAGGTGGATTCTCTCACGAGCACAATCTGTTATTAAAGCGGTAGATGAAGCCATGAGTGGGTA
Organism: Methanobacteriota archaeon; assembly: GCA_030837265.1. The sequence goes on along the minus strand of JAUPKV010000333.1, from coordinate 5,850 downwards.
TCTGCTGCATAAAGCGGTCCGGGAGATCCTGGAATTCATTCTTGAAGATCTTTCCCGCTGGTATATCCAGCTTATCCGCCCGAGAACCTGGACCGAAGCTGACGATCCTGACAAGCTTGCAGCTTACTGCGTGCTTTACGAAGTTTACGTGACCCTTATTAAACTGATTTCTCCCTTCATGCCCTACCTGGCTGAAGAGATATATCAGAACCTTGTCAGGAACGTGGACCCGGATTCACCAGTATCTGTCCACATGTGCGACTGGCCGAAGGTCAATAATGCCTACCTTGACCCTGAGCTTGAATCAGCCATGGATATCGCCCGCTCAATCGTGGAAGCTTCCTCAAACGCTCGCCAGAAAGCAGGCCGGAAACTCAGATGGCCCATATCCAGAATAGTTGTGTCTCCCAATAATGAGAATGTAATAAAAGCCATCAACAGACTGCGTTCTGTCCTTATGGACCAGACAAATTCAAAAGCAATAGTCTTGACTAGCCTGGGCGAGAGCTGGGATGAACTCGGACTTGATGTAATTCCTGACCCGGGCAAGATAGGTCCGTTCTTCAAGAAGGATGCTGGAAAAGTTATCTCTGCCCTGCAGAAAGTCAACGGCTTTGTCTTAAAGAAAGCTCTTGTCGAAGCAGGCGAGTTTGAACTGTCCCTGGCAGACGGGACATCTGTTAAAGTTACTCCCGGGATGGCAAACTTCAAGGAAACGCTACCCTCTGGGACTGCCAGTGCTGATTCCGATGCTGGCATTGTCTATGTGGATGCTAAACTTACTCCGGAGCTTGAAGCTGAAGGGTTTGCAAGGGAAGTTATCCGCAGACTCCAGGACATGCGAAAGGAACTCGATCTTGTAGTGGACGAAAATATTAGTGCCTCCGTAAGGATTGAAGATGAACATGTTCTGGAATTAGTCACGACCTTGAAAAACCTGATTGCAGAAGAAGTAAGAGCTGATATTTTTGACCTCGGTAGGGATATTGCAGTCTCGGGTACCCTTGCAAAAGACTGGGACGTCGAAGGCACTGCCATGAAGATGGGGATTACAAAGAAATAACTTAAAAAAGAGAAAGGAAGTGATTTTACGGACTTTGCTGCCTGGGAACCTGTTTATGAAGAGATTCTTAACGATTTCGGGTTCGATCGTACAGGTGATGAAGAGGCAGCTCGAATCCTCTCCCGTATGCTGACAGAAAAGAATACTATCAGTATCTCCGAACTTGAAACTGTTATTTTCGGAAAGTCTGCCCTGGTATGCGGAAACGCCCCAAAGCTAAGGAAAGAGCTTTCGGAAATCAACCTTTCTGGCTATATAGTGATTGCAGCCGACGGAGCAGCCGCAGTTCTTATGGATATTGGCTGTGTGCCTGAAGTCATATGTACCGACCTTGACGGAAATTCTGAAGCTGATATTGAAAAGGAATTACTGGCCTGTGAGCAGGGCTCAATAGTTCTTATCCATGCTCATGGGGATAATATTGACAAACTCGAAAAATACGTGCACCGTTTCAAACGCTTCATTGCTACAACCCAGGCAAAGCCCTTTGACAAAGTTTTTAATTTTGGAGGATTCAGCGATGGAGACAGGTGTGCTTTTGTAGCCCGGGAATTTGGAGCTAAAGAAATCAGGCTGGTAGGTTTTGATTTTGAAGACCCGGATGTAAATCCAATAAAGAAGAAAAAATTGAGATGGGCTAAAAAATTGATCGAGAAAAAAATCATTGCTTGAATATTGAGTTAAAAGCTTTTTCTCAATAACTGTAAGGGCGCCTAAAATAACTAGAATTAATAATTATTGATGACAGTAAACTTGTTCTGCTGACATAAGGTTCACTCAATTTTTAAAGGATTATTAATATTAAGAAAAAAATTACTCTTGTGAAATTATATAATTTATAATTATATAATTAACTGTACTTTTAGTCGCTCATGCCATAACTTTCAAACTTCTATGCTGCGCCTAGGTTGCGCCTTGTGAGATCTACGCAGATTTGTTATGACTCCAACAATTGGTGTTAAAGTAAAGCATTAAGCCTAAAAACAATTGAGTATGATACAGAATAGGTAATTATATTTTATTTTACTTGAGTTAGCTAAATATTCATAAGACATTAGTAAATAAAAATGCCATTAAAGATAATTTCAGCCATATGTATTAACAAACGCCTAGCTCTTTATTCATAGACTAGATGGATAACTGGTTTATTTAACGTTATTTCCAATATAAATATCGCTGATTCTAAAAAAATAATTCATTGTATGAAAGTTAAAAAATCGAGAAAGTAGTGCCACTTTTTTTTCAGATAACGGACTGATTTTGAGCTCCTAAATCGTCTATAATTCGCAAAGCACAACATATTTGTAATTAAAAAGTCTATTTTTGCCTGAATTATGATTCGTAGACAAGGATCACGATTTCAATGAGCAATTTAGTAAAATATTCTTTATGAATTATAGTAAAAATTAATCTTAATTTTACAGTGGCTTGTTGACTAATTTTTATAATAACTATTAATATTTAGAATACTATATTCTAAATGTTTTATATAATTTGTAATTATATAATTAATTGTAATTTCTGACAATTAAAGTCGAATCTGTTCCTCTCCAAACGAAATAAAATAAACATACGAGTGTATAAAAACAATTGTCAGGAACAAAAATAGACCTAGAGGATTGATGAAAAGTTTTTGAGGATATAAATAGTCTGGATTTAAAATGTGGAATAGTATTATCATCTCAAAATTTTCATCTTTCCCAATAAAATGACGGATACAAACAAAAATATATTGTAATTTATAAAAAATTAAGATAGATATAAATTAACGGAGGTAAATTTAATGGAATGTGGACTAGGATTTTTTCCTTTCTTCAATAGAGATTGTGAAGACAAATGTAAAGCTTGTGCCTGTGGTTGCGGAGCTTGTGGCTGCGACAGTGGCTGTGGCCGTGGATGCAAGAAAGATGATGATAAAAAGGTTGCCATCATAACTGCTATCCGTGCAGTTTGTGCACAGGGTGATGGCTGTTTTAACAAGATTGGAAAATGGTGAGCATAATTAACAGAATATAATACCGTTGGCGACTCATTCAACAGTCCTTTCTAGACTGAAGGAGGAGAAACTTGATTTAATGAAATTTAAATTACTGGCTCTTCCTGATGTTAATTAGCATTGATTAATAAGGACCGAGAATGAGCCTCGTCTCATTCTTTTAAGCTAAGAGTGAAAGAAAGTTCCTGGCTGTTAATAAGATTTATTTTTATAACATGCTAGGATGGATAATTTATAAGCTTGGAAACAAAGATTCGATGATCACTAACCCGATCAATTCACTTCTTTTCCGTTCGTGACTCTATAATTTATAGATGCTTTTCTCCTTTTACCAGAACTCCCGTAACAGCTGCAAAGCAATGAAAAAATACTGGGAAATTTAGAGATCGAAACAAATGAGTTTTTGTTATCAAAGGACATGAGACTAAAGAACCGGAAAGTAATTTTTAATTTGATGATCCCAATGTAAACCCAACCAAGAAAAGTAGGTTGAAATTAGCAAAGAAATTTATAGGGATACTAGATTTTAAAATTTCAAAAATCTAAATTAGTAGTAATTTTAGATCATCTAACGGACTATTTTGCCTATTTAATTAATTAGCTGGATCTAGAAAATATTTCTGTTGAATCTGTGGCTTTTATATAGATTATTCCATTTTGGCAGAAAACACTAAAGTGTTGAAGTTTAGAAATTGAGTAAGTTTTAAATTTTTCTCAATTGATTAAAGGCTTTATTGAGCCGGAAATAGAATTAAGTTGAGCATTTTATCTTATATGAATCCTAAAAAGGATAATTCTTTGCTTAGACATTGGATTGCTACTTTCATACCTGAGCCATTAAGAACTCTAAAAAAATAAAAAATAAAAAAATAAAACGGAAAGTAAGCTTGTTTTACTGACAAGGGTTCACTCAATTTTTAAAAGACTATTTATATTAAGAAAAAGTTATTCTCGAGCTTTTATATAATTTGCAGTTATATAATTGATAGTACTATATTGAAGTTATATCTTTTACTCTTTAGCATGAAAATAGGTAACCAAAACATTTTGAAAAGCAGAACTCAATAATAGTGAAAATACCAACTCAAGAAGAGATGTAGTTATGGAGAAATTGTTGGTGGATATGTAGACATAAGGTTATATTATATGTATATTAGGACATGGATGTTGATTAACCTGGGCTGCGGCATTGATGCGAAGGTTTGTGTTAAGAACAAATGCTAAGAGCTGAGCCTAAGAAATCGATTAGTAATAGTAAGCCATATCTAATTACCTTCTCAAGAACAGAATACTTCGGATTAACAGTTTAGTTCTTTAATTGGTGAGTCTATATTATTTTCCTCGAGTTAGCAATAAATTCCCCTTAAATTTAACATGAAGATTTTCATTAAAAATATTTGGAATATAATGCATTGAAAAGTTCTAAGATTCTAATGTATAGACAAAACATATAAATTGCTTATGGGATATGAATTTATAGTTGAAACTTCAACTATATGATATAAAAGTTAAAGAAAGGATGTTAAGAATTATTAAGAGTAAAATTATTTTTCCAGCTAAGAAAGATATTATCGGCCCCCAAAGTGGCCTCAATCAGGAAAATATAGTGTGAATATGCTGCATAGTTTCTTTTTTGCTTAAAGATTAAATGGGGGACAAGAATTCCTGATTTTAACGAGAAAATTTGAATTTTTATATTTTAAAATAAATATAAAATTGAGTTTATATTGTATAGGTAGGGTTTACCCAGTTTTTTAATAACTATTAATATTCAGGAGAAGTTATTCTAGTTATTTTATATAATTACGAATTATATTATTAATTGTACTTTCTGGCGATTAAAGTTAAATCTGTTCCTCTCCAAACGAAAACTCATTCACAGAACGATTTCTAAACGTAATTGCCAGGAGTAAATATAGGCTCAGAGAGTTGATGAAAAAATTGTTCGGAGAAAATATACAATCTTAGTGGACACTTTATAGAATATGCGCTCTGATCACTAAAATTTCATCTCCTCTATATAAAAAGAGTCTAAATTAAACATTAAATGAGTTGAAAATAAATAAAAAAAATTACAACAAAAACAAAAGATATAGTAAAGATGAATATAAAAATGGTACAATAAACAGGAGGTAAATATAATGGGTAGATGCGGTAATGGAATTCTTGGTTTTGGTGGATTATGGGGAGCAGGCTGCGGCGGCTGCGGCGGCTGCGGCGGCTGTGGTGACGAGAAGAAGATTGCAGTAATAACTGCTGTCCGCGCAGTTGCTGCAAAAGGCGATGGCTGTTTCGACGGCAAGTGGTGGTAAACCAGCTGTTGTTTCGGCAACTATCCCAATCGTAGACTGTCGAATTCAAACTGAGTTGTTTAGACAGATTACTGTCTAGATGGTACAAAACAAACTATTCTCTAAAAAACTGTAATAAATAAGCTGATGCTGGCTCATTCGTAGAGTCTTTATTCTTAATGGGAAGATAGAATATAACCTGTCAAACTTTGAGGTAATTTGCTTAAAAGTCTATTAAATTTGCTTACCTTTAAATGGACGACGAATGAGCTTATCTCTATTTTATTGGCTAGAAAATTTACGACTAATTTTTAGATTTATACATTTTGTGTACTTTTTTAAGATTAGGTCGAATTAAATTTCCATATTTTTACTTTATGTGCTTTCTCTTTTCGATTGAAACAATATAGGCTGAAACATTAAATCGGATTTCACTTAATATCGACTTTTGTTTATAATATCCCATATATATGATTCGTATTTATATTTCCTCAAATATT
>JAUPKV010000332.1 GCA_030837265.1 Methanobacteriota archaeon | reverse complement strand
TGATATATTTACTCTTAACTACGAAACCAGCGATAATACAGTCATTCTAGCTGAAAATACTAAATTAATCCGGCTTGAGTGGGAGCGTCCAATTGAGATTCGTCAAAGTGCAACCTGTTTATCTGGAACTCCTAGGCTTGAACACGAAAATAAAGAACAAGAAGAGATATTCCAAAGCATATTCAGAGGGTTGGTATTAGAGTATCCTGAGTTACAAACTAAAAAAATTGATCATTCAATTATTTTACGTAATAATCCAAGAGTATACGATTCCCCAGGAGGAGAGTGGCTAGCCTTAAACCCAAAGGTCGGCTATTCATTAGGATGGAGTCTCTCAGAAGAAGGATTTTTTAGATGGGTTAATGATGAAGGAAAAATAATGGTAGAAAGTATTTGGTGGATGGACGGAAATATTGATCAGGCTCCACCACATTTCGATGACGAAGTTGGAGAAGGATGGTTAGTATTAGCATCGAAAGAAGCTCTTAACTCTATAAAATCTACTTTTGGACCACTTAATATGAAAACAAAGCTCGAACGCAGTTTTGCTTCTGATGGTCAAACTATAGAAATGAAAAAGAAGTGCGAGAGACCACTATAATAAGCTAATTCATACTCTCAAGTCTCAAAAAACAAATTAATGGCCTGAAAAACTTCTTTATAATTTAAAACATCCCTCCCAACAAAAAGATCACTAAAATCTAATAGGGCAGCCCTGCAAAACGCTTTTTCTCCTAAATCGCAAAATCACGGGTCCTTTGGTCTTTTACTTCTCATTCTTAACAAACGTATTCGGGGAAGATTCCAGCAGACCGCCAGCAGGAAAAATATATTTCAACTGAATTGAATGAGAAGACTAAATTCGTCATCAATGTCCAGTTTCGGAGAGATCCATTGAAAACAGGATTCAGTTAACAGGTTTTCACTTTTATCAGAAGAACAATCCCCTAATGAAGACTGATCGATAAAGAGCAAAATTGATCGGCCCCGAAAAATGATCCTCCTAATCTGCAAAAGGTCGCAAGTTAAGAAGAAAAGTACATTTCAATTGATAGGATATTTAAAAAAGTATGAGTCCGCTTGAGCAAAGCGAAACGGACATCGTGCTGTTGCGATTACATCGCAACTCCCAGAAAATCCTCGAGTTTCTGTGATCCCGAAGCGAAATTCGGGCTTAATATCTGCGGTTTTCTCTGGGTGTCCTGTGGTTAGGAAGACAATCCCTGCAGTAAACCGGTCTTTCTGGATCTGGCTTGAAAGGCACTTCGGTCTCAACATTGCAGTCAGAACAGGTTACCTTGTGCATTTCTCTGGGAGCGCCGAAATTAGAATTTCCTCTGAAGTTTCTGTCATTATATTCCATTTTTGTTTCACCTTTGTTTTAGTTTTGTTAATGGTTTAAAAATAAGATTGTATAGAACTCTTTGTTTAAAAAGCAAAAAATGGTTTTTAACAACAGACTATTATACGTATCTTTATCTTCAATACACATACATGCCATTTAAAATATATAAATTTTTCTATAAAAGTAAAAATATACTATCTCAAATGAAAGAAAATTTACGAGCAGGGCTTATGGAACAGACGAAAGTGCCTGAAAATCTTAATTCGGGCTGATAATCAATAAAGAAAAACTGATCAGCCCTGCAAAGCTCTCTTTCTCCTAAATCTGCAAAAATCACAGGCCCTGTGGTATTTTACTTCTCATCCTTAACAAACGTATTCGGGGGAGATTGAGGAAGAAAAATATATTAAAACTGAATTGAAAAATAGGAATTTAGAATCCAAAGAACATTTAAACAACTTCTGAAGTACTAGATGGTTTTTCAGCAATCGCCACATATTCCGCAAAAGATTCGGATTTCGGAATAGGCAAATTATCCTCAATTAATCCCTGCACATGCATCTCAATAGCTTCATAGATGTTTTTCTCTGCCTCTTCTCGTGTGGAACCGGTAGCTACACAGCCTGGAAGGTCAGGAGAATATGCTGAGTAGTTATTGTTTGCTTTTTCGATTACAACAAGGAAACGATACATGATTAGTTCTCCATTTTCAATTGCGCTTGCTTTAATATGCTATTCAAAGTGCCTGTCGCGAGGTCATCTCCACTATGGCCTGCAATTGTTACCCTGCCTTGTTTAGTTGGGTGCTTATATTGCCGATGGCTACCTTTTGTTGCAACAAGATACCAACCGTCGGCTTCAAGAAGTTTAATAACCTCACGTACTTTCATTTTAATCTCTTCAGAGATATCTAAGGATAATTCGAACTATTGTGCATTTAGTTCTATGCCTTCTGAATCTTATATAGATTCTGTAACAACTTTTTTCGAAATAGAAATGTACTCAAAATTTGGAGCTTTAATCTACAATATTTCTGGGGATGAGGCAGAAGGCAGGCAGGAAAAAATATATTAAAAACTGAATAGAATGAGAAGAATAAATTCGTAATCAGTATCCATTTTCGGAGAGATCCAATGAAAACAGGATTCGGTTAACAAGTTTTCACTTGTATCGAAAAACAGTTCCTTAATGAAGACTGATCGATAAAGAGCAAAATTGATCGGCCCTGAAAAGTGATCCTTCTAATATGCAAAAGGTCGCAAGTTAAGAAGAAAAGTATATTCAAAGTCTATCTGATTCTACGTAATTAAAAAAGTGAAAAAGAAATAAGTGTTGATTAAACTCAATTAAACAAGTTACACTTAATATCTGTTTTCTCTGGGTGTCCTGTGGTTA
>JAUPKV010000331.1 GCA_030837265.1 Methanobacteriota archaeon | reverse complement strand
GACGGGGAAACATATGCAATTGCTCCTCATATTCCAGGAGGAATTGTATTTCCAGAGACACTCAGAAGGATGGCTGACTTAGCTGAGAAGTATGGGGCTGCAGCCCTTAAAGTAACTTCTGCCCAGAGGATTGCAATTGTGGGCTTAAAGGAAGAAGATCTGGATGCAGCCTGGAGGGATCTCAGCCTGAAACCAGGAGCAGCTATCGGACTTTGTGTCCGGAGTGTCAAAATATGCCCAGGCACTACTTTCTGCAAAAGAGGTAAGCAGGATTCTGTTGGACTTGGGTTGAAGCTTGATGAGAAGTACCATGGAATGCAGCTTCCTTCTAAGTTCAAAATGGGAGTTTCCGGATGTCCTAATTCCTGTTCCGAGCCGAGAATCAAAGATATAGGAATTATGGGTACACCCAAAGGATTTACAGTGTCAGTGGGAGGAAGCGCAGGACTGCGTCCGAGGCTGGGGGATATTGTGGCAAAGGATCTTTCCGAGGAGCAAGTTCTTGATCTGGTTGAAAGAATTATCGGCTTTTATAAAGGATATGAAAAGCCGAGGAGAATTGGTGAAGTAATAGATGAGATTGGTATTGAAGAATTCAAAACTAAAGTAGGATTATCTCAATGATTTGGGATTCAGAAAAATGAAGGGCTACTTTGGATGAAGCCCTTTGATTAATTTTTTTCAGATTTTTTGTCTGGAAATCTAAGATTTCCAAAAGATTTATTTATAAGTAGTTTATTATAAATAAACTATTATTTTTACAACCTTCACGTTTTCTTTATATGCTCGATTACTTCCAAGCTTGGGATTTTCGTGGTCTTGAGGGCTTTTCAATTAGTTGTAATTAAAGATAATGTTTAAATATAATAAATACAAAGACTAACAGACTATTCAAACCTTATGCAGACAGTCGCTACGGTTATCACTCTATATATTTACTGTTATTAATTTCTATAACCGATATTTTAGGAGTAGTGTTGGTTCTCAATTTTTGACCTATATATAGGAGGAATAAACTATTAGTGAAATGGAGTACTTTTCAGGGCTCTCGGAATTCATCCGAATGACATTTGCCCAGGCTATAATATTCGCAGCAATAGCTGTTTTGATTTTCTTATATGGAATGATCGGTGCCCTTCAGAAATGGGGGACTGGAACAATAGGTTATGCCCTTGAGCCTCAGGTAGGACAAAAAGGAAGTGCAATCCGATTTTTAAAAACTTGGTGGAGTCAGGTCACGGAAGCATCTCATGCTCCACATGCAAAGCCTTTTCTGGAAGTTCTTATTTTTGACATCATCTTCCAGAGAAGGATTCTGAAAAGAAGCCCTCTTCGCTGGATAATGCATTTCAGTATTTTCGCAGGCTGGATGACTCTATTTTCTCTCTCAGGCTTGATGTTCGCAGTCGAGATGATCGAAAAGATAGGAATCGAGCTTCCATTTACTACGGCTGAGTTTAGAGACTTCCTTTCCTTCCCAAACTATGTTTTCGGATATCTCCTGCTTTTCGGTGTCCTCATTGCTATAATAAGAAGACTTTTTGTTGCCGAAGTCAGAGAGGCTTCAATAATGTATGACTGGGTGCTTCTCGCAGGAGTTTTCATAATCACTATCACAGGCTTTTGGGCAGACGGGATCAGGAACGGAATTATATGGAGCTTCGGACTTAATCCGGAATTTGCACCGCCTGCAGCTCTCTTCCATTCAGTTATTTCACTACTCTTCTGTATTGCACTTATCCCATACACTAAATATATACATGTGATCGCCACCCCGCTAGCAATCCTTGCAAACAAAGGAGGCGAATAAATAATGGCAAAACGTGCCCCTTCAATAGATACGAAAAACCTTACCGCAGTGCAGCTTATGGAGCTTGACTCCTGTACCCGCTGTGGTGAATGTACAAAATGGTGCCCGACTTATGCTGCTACAAATTATAAGCCAGGATTAGCCCCAAGGGACAAAATCCTGCGCTGGAGGCAGTACATGAACAAGTCCTACGGGGTTAAAGCAAAGCTTTTTGGCCCCGAGGAAATCCCACGGGCCGAACTCGAGGAATTCAAAGACGATGTACACAACTGTACCACTTGCGGTATCTGTGCAACTGTTTGTGAATCAGGCATAAACACTGTAGAACTCTGGGAAGCCCTGAGGGCAAACCTTGTCAAGAAAGGCATCGGCCCTTACGGGAAACAAAATATGTTCCCGAAACTTATTGGGCAGTACCATAATCCTTACCTGAAGGATCAGAAAGATAGACTTAACTGGGTACCTCCGGATGTTAAAATCGAAGCTAAGTCAGATATTGTCTATTTTACTGGTTGTACTGCAGGGTACAATCAGCTCTCTTTAGCCTTTGCGACCTCACGTGTGCTCAACAAACTGGGCGTTAAGTTTTCCATGCTTGGGGAAGAGGAATGGTGCTGTGGTTCAGCCCTGATCAGAACAGGGCAAGCACATATTGGTAATGTGCCCCTTGAAATTGCAAAACATAATGTTGAGGCACTCCAGAAAAAAGGCGCCAAGAAGGTTCTCTTTGCATGTGCAGGTTGTTTCCGTGCTGCGACTATAGACTGGCCAAGGGCTTTAGGCATGAAGAAATTGCCTTTCGAGGTAATTCATATCACCGAGTTCCTTGCAGACATGATAAAGCAGGGTAAGATAAAATGGGTAAAGCCCATTAATAAGACAGTTACTTACCACGATCCCTGTCACCTGGGCCGTCACGTAGGTGTCTTTGATGCCCCGAGATATGTACTTACTCACATCCCGGGTATTAAGTTCGTAGAAATGGACAGAGTAAAAGATTTCCAGCGCTGCTGTGGAGCCGGTGGAGGTGTTAAGGCAGGTATCCCTGATCTTGCCGTGGCAGTCGCCGAATCCAGAGTTAAGGACGCCCTTGCAACTGATTCAGATATACTTTCCAGTGCTTGCCCATTCTGTAAGAGAAACCTGTCGGATGGCCGAGACTCACTCAAAGTTGACATCGTTGTCGAGGACGTCATTGAGCTGGTCGCAGAGGCACTGGGTCTCGAGACTAAATAACCGAAAGAAACGAAGGCTGGATTCCAGACCCTTCCTTTTTACTCATTTTTTATTTTTATGGTAAAACTTAAATATGGATACTCCATTCCCTAAAACATGGATGTCCCTTACGAATTTCTCGGACAAGTGTTCGTTTACCTGATACTTTTTGCTCTTGCAGGTACAGGGATTGCCCTGCTCATTGGAGCTTATTCATTTAAAAATCATAAAATTATTTTCCCAGGATTCGTGCTGTTTACTCTTTATCTTTTCTATTCCCCTGCGAAATGGATCTGCAAAGTCTTTCGGATAAGGGACACGCTTGTAGATGACATTCTTATCGATGTCCGGAACGCTGCTATGTATGATGACTTTGTGCATACTAAAGGTAAGAGAATTTTGCTTCTTCCTCAATGTTTACGTCATCCCAACTGTAAGGCCAGGTGCGATCCAATATGTGGATATGAATGTAAGCGGTGTGGTCTCTGCGATGTCGCAAAACTCTGCGATGCCGCTGATAGATGTAATTTTCGTGTTTTTGTAATTCCTGGAGGAAGCTTTGTTAAAAAAATATTTAAGGAATACAGGCCTGAAGCCTGCATTGGAGTTGCCTGTTATGTTGAACTTTCAGAAAACATGCAGGCTGTATCTTTTATTCCTGTCCAGGGCGTTCTTCTTCTGAAAGACGGCTGTTTCAATACTCAGGCTAACATTGAAGAAATAATTCAAAAAATGGAGATGTGCAATGTATAACATTATCGGAAAAGCACTTTTCTTTTTCTTTATTGCTTCTCTTATTCTCTCAAGCGTAGCTCTGATCGCCAGCAGACGGAGCCTTACAAAAAGTGTATATCTGGCAGGTTTTTTCGCAAATGTATTGGATTTCTTTTATCTTCCTTTAAGACAGCTTTTCCTCAAGTTTTCTGACACCCGCGTTCTGGATAAATGGATGGCATCCCTGAAAAATAGAGCCAGCAAATCTGCTTTTGCAAAAACTAAAAAAAGAATAATTTTGGCTCCCCATTGTATGCGGAGCCTCGACTGTCCTGCACATTCAACGCAGACGGGAATTCAGTGTAAATGTTGCTGCAAATGCGTTTATACCCAATTGAAGAAAGATGCCGAGAAATATGGATATAAATTGTTTATCCTCACAGGCTCTTCCTATGTAAAAAATATTCTAAAAAAGGAAGCTGCGGATGGTGTCCTCCTGATTGCCTGTGATTATGAGATAAATAAAGTTATGCGTGCTCTCAAAGGAAAAAAAGTCGTAAGCTACGGTATTCCCATGGAAAGAGATGGTTGTTTCGGGACGGAAGTAAATTATCAGAAGGTTCTGAATGTTTTTGAATCTTTTAAAAATTAATAGACAGGTGTATATATTATTTTCAGCCCGGAAGTCTTTTCACATATTAATCTTTCTATTTTGTTTACATCTTTTGATGTTTTTTCTTTGCACTTTTCAGTTTCTCCCGTATTCAAAATTTTGGATTTCTGTATCAATATTTTAGATTATACCAACACTTTAAATTAGCTCTTTTTTAAATATAAGTATAATCAGTTACTTTTTGATACTTTGAGGGTGCATTTGCATGTATGACGTAATTATCATAGGTGGTGGCCCATCTGGAGCCTCAGCCGGAAGAAGGGCAGGAAAGCTTGGCTTAAAAACACTTTTACTTGAAAAGGAAAAATTCCCCAGATACAAGCCCTGCGGAGGAGCACTTTCGGAACATGCGATTTCTTATCTGGATTTCGAGCTCCCTCAGAACATTATTGAATGGGAAATTACCGGAGTTAATATTTTTTTCAAGGATCAGTTTATCAAAGCACATAAAGATTATCGGATGTCTGTACTTATCTCCAGAGATAAGTTCGATAACTTCATGTTAGAAAAGGCAAAAGAAACAGGAATTCATGTACATACAGGGGAAAAGGTACTCTGCTGCAGGGAAATGGCTGACTGCGTTGAGGTAGACACTGAAATAAACACATATCAAGCAAAATTTGCAATCGTTGCCGAAGGTGCCCATGGGTTAGTCAAAACATGCGTACGACCCATAGATACTAAAGAAAAATATGGGGTCTGTGTAGTTACTGAAATCCCTGCGGAAGAGAGCGAAATCGAAGAACGTCTGGGAAATTCTTTGGAATTGTATTTTGGAGTTGCTAACGGTGGATATGGCTGGGTCTTTCCTCATAAAACCTATTATTCTGTTGGAATAGGTGGGGTTACAAAGGATTTTCAACATCCCAAAGAGGCTATGTTAAATTTTCTGAGGGAGAATGGTTTTAATGGGGAATATAAGTTTCACGGGCATAAAATTCCGGCGGGTGGACACAAAAGGAAAATAGCTGGTTCCAGGGTTCTCCTGAGTGGAGACGCGGCCGGATTTGTGGACGCTTTCTCAGGTGAAGGGTTAGCCTATGCCATAATCTCAGGGCAGTTCGCTGCTGAGGCAATTGCAGGAATTTGTCTGTATGGGGGAAATCTCAAAGACTTGAGGAAATATGAGTCTCTCTGCCAGACCGAGTTTGGGACTCATCTTAAATACTCGCTAATTTTTTCCAAAATAATGCATCGTTTTCCTGACCGGACATTAAGAATTATGACTTCCAGTGAAAAAATGGCTAATAAATACCTTGATGTAGCGGAATTTAAGCTTAATTATAAAGATTATCTCACATGGTGTCTTTTGAATTTTAAACTAACATAATTAAACGCGCATAGCAGGCATATTAGCATGTATGATCTGATTATCGTCGGTGGAGGACTCTCGGGAGCATCAGCTGGTAGAATCGCAGGAAAAAAAGGACTTTCAACCCTCTTAATAGAGAAAGAAAAATTTCCAAGATACAAGCCCTGCGGAGGAGTCCTCTCTTCCTATGCTTTATCGTGTCTGGATTTTAAGCTGCCGGAGTCGGTGATTGAAAGAAATATCTCAAATGTAAAGGTTCATTTCAGGGACTACTCGGTAGAAGTTCGTAAGGAACGAAAATTAGCCGTATTAGTCTCCAGGACAGTTTTTGACAATTTTATGCTTGAAAAGGCCAGAGAAACTGGAATTAAAATTCGTACTGGAGAAAAGGTCCTGGATTGTACTGAAAAAGAAGATTGTGTTGAGGTCAGGACTACGGATAATACTTATCTGGGGAGATTCGTGCTTATTGCGGAAGGCTCAAACGGATCTCTTAAATGCAAAGTAAGGTCAAGAGAAAAAAGAACAGAGTATTGCCTTGGTTTTGTGTCGGAGATACCTGATGAAGATCAAACGATAAATAATCGGTTCCCGGATATGATAGATATTCATTTCGGAATTGTGCAGGGAGGATATGGCTGGATTTTCCCTCATGCAGGATATTTTTCCGTAGGAATCATGGGAACATCCCGGTTTCTTAAGCATCCGAAAATTGTAATGCAAAAGTTTCTGGAGGAAAATGGCTTTTCCGGGGAATTTCCTATCCATTCCCACACTATTCCGATAGGTGGGATTAAAAGGACATCGATAAATTCAAGGTTCCTTCTCAGTGGGGATGCCGCAGGTTTTGTTGATGCTTTTACAGGAGAAGGCATGGCTTACGCCATCCGGTCCGGACAACTTGCTGCTGAAGTTGTTTCTGATCTTATAATTTATGATTTGAAACCTGGTAAAATTAAGAAATATGAATCAAGGTGCAAGCAGGAATTTGGTAATTTCCTTGCCAGCTCTCATAAAATGGCAAAAGCTATGTACAGTTTTCCGGAAACTTCTTTCAAAATATCTCTAAATAATAGTGAAATTCTGGATAGGTATCTGGACGAAGTAGTAACTGATAGAAATTATAAAGATTATGTCAAGTGGTTGTTGTTGAGTTTTTGTATGACGGATCCGATCTCTAAAATAAAATCCTTAACTGAAGAAATCAGTAAAAGTAAGGAAAAACAGAATTAAGATAATTTTGATGAAATTCTACAAAAATAAGATAATTTATGAATTTTATGCGAGTGAGGCCTGTAAGCTCCCTTCTGTTCCTGCAAAATTTCCTACCACTGACCGTGGGGGGAAAGGTCACGGATGACTCTTGCAGCGACGGCATTCAGCTATGCGTTTCCAAAAGCAATCGGGAGATTCCGGACTGCTCTTAATCCCGATTTCCAACTTGCACCCACGAGGATTCGCCGTTTCATCCATTCACCCTGAGACCTCAGCATTGCATCATCGCATTTACAGGGGATGGTCTCGTTTCTGTGCCAGAGCCCAAGCTCTCGCTCGACATCCTTTACAGATGTTCGTGTGTCCGGAGCGGTGGGGAGACTTTCCTCAGACCAGAAGGCCCGTCAGCCGTCCATCCTCTCTCGCATTAACTTTCAATCAGTACATAATTTTATTTGTATATAATTTTTTGGTAATCATACGGATTGAAGATAAAAGTTTTACATACTGTTATTGTTCTTTCTTGCTTCATTATATTCTATATAATTTAGATATTTGAATGAGATAAATATTAATATATATGTGAATCGTGTCCTACATAATGAGGGACTAGTTCCAGTCAAGAATCTTCAAAAAATCGTTGTTGCTTTAAATAAATTATCGTTACTTTAATATCTGACAATGACTATCATTTTCAGTCAGTTTCCAGGCTTATTTTCAAGAGGTAAAACATGAGTGATTGTTTGTTCGATTTACATATCGGATATGTTAGTTTCAGGAATCCTATTGCATTAGCTCCAATGGCAGGTATTGTTAACAGCGCTTTTGCTAACCAGTATGCACATGATGCTGGACTGGTAGTCCTTGGAGCCTTCAATCTGGATAAAGCTTCGATTGATGTTGCATCAAAGCTCGCAGCCCGGGACAGAGAAGAGTTCATCTCCGATGAGCCCATGGAACTCATTAAAAAGGAGATCAGGGCAGTAAAGTCCGGAAGTGTTGTTGCGATAAATGTAAGGAGTACGACACTTGAACCCCTTATAGAGGCTGCAAGAATCATAAAAGGAGAGGGAGCAATCCTTGAGCTAAATGCCCACTGCCGGCAGCCCGAAATGCTAGAAGCCGGAATTGGAGAAGCTTTACTGCACGATCTCCCACGGCTTTCTGCCTGGGTAAAGGCAATTAAGGAAACCGGAGTTGTACTTTCGGTAAAAGTTAGGGCAAATGTTGTAAATGATATCGAACTTGCCAGACTTTTAGACCGGTCGGGTGCAGATATTATACATGTTGATGCTGCACAGGAAGGTTCAGGGGCTGACCTTGATACGATCCTCATTTATAGGGATGCTACAAGGCTCTTTCTTATAGGTAACAACTCTGTCAGAAATTTCGAAGACGCAAAGGATATGTTTTCACGCGGAGCTGACATGGTATCTGTTGCCAGAGGGGTAATGGAAAATCCGGAACTAATAACAGAACTGGTAGAGGGCGTTTGTTCGTATCAGAAATCGATAGGCTGGTATAATACTCCAAAGCACGTTTGTAGTGACGGGGATTTCAGAGCCCTGGCATTTTGCTGTTTGCCTGTCAAACCCTGTCCCGTGCATGGAAAATCTCAAAAGTTGGGGTATACCGCAGAAGAGTTTGCCAGAACGAAAATGGAATTTGCAAAAGGTACAATGCTGGAATTCGGAGAGGATACCTGTTTCGGAAGCCTGGTCTGGTGCTGCAAAATCTCCAAGCCCTGCTGGATAAGGGATGGAGTTTTACATGCGGTAGGTCTCTCTGACGTAGAGTACATGAAACTTAAGAAACAACTGGCAGAATATGTACTGGATCATGCCAGAGTTCCGGTAAATGAGTCTTATTAATACTCGCTTTCCCTGCCCTGCACCTGAAAGGGTAGAAAGCAGACAAATTCCAAGTCTAATTGCGCGCTGTGCCCAACTTGCTATGTTGCTTGAGGTATCAGCTTCTCCAAAACCAGGTAATGTGGATAGGGAACATAACTATCCTGAAACCTGTTTTGAGCATTTTGTAGCTTCTTCGGTGAGTGCTTACCCTGTCCTTGAGCGTGCTGCAAAAAGCAGGAATGGAATAGGGTCGCTTATCAGAAGCGCAGTTTGTGAGAGCTCCTCCTGGCAGCGTGGAGGAAACACTCATTTCGGGGCTTTTCTATTGCTAATTCCTCTTTCAATGGCTGCCGGAGAATTATTCGATTTGCCAGAAAGAGCTGACTCCAAGCTTTTACAGGAAGAATTCGAAGGTCTTGTCGCCCGTGCTCATGTTTTCGTGAGAGCAACTGACTGCGAGGATGCTGTCGAATTCTATAGGGCTTTTGAAGTAGCAGGAGTAAGAGTTAACGACGTAGATGAATTCAGCCTTTCGAACACTGATTCCACTGTCAAACTCAGGGAACAGCAAGTTACGCTTTACAAACTTATGGAAATCGCTGAAGGGTACGACCTGGTCGCAAATGAATGGACCTCGGGTTTCAAACGCTGCCTGGAGGGAGCAAGAACTATCTTCGAGTTCATGCAGGCACTGAATTCGGAAACCAAAAACCGGATTTCGAACTGCTCAAGCACAGGTATAAACGAAGCTATCGTGTATACTTTTTTGAAATTGCTTTCCCGGCATAGAGACACTTTTATCCAGACTAAATTCGATAAGGAGACCGCAGATTACGTATCTTTCAGGGCAGGTGAAATCCTTTCAACCTGGGAAATTGCTTCAGGTCAAATGAAAAGGGATATTTCATCTTTGCTTTCCGCAGCACAGGAATTTGACCATGAGCTTCTTAAAAAGAGAATTAATCCAGGTTCAACAGCAGATATAATTATCGCCAGCCTTTTCATTGCCCTTCTTGGAGGATTGCGCTTTTGACAGGACTTTCCCCTGAATATACCGACTCTGAATGTTTGGCATGCGAAAATGAGTCTTCAGCCATTGATATCTCATCATTTGGGATACGTGAAGGAATTTCCGAGACAATTGTAAGCACAGGCCTGGAACACCCAAACGCAGCTCCAATTGGAATAATTCTAAAAGGCGGAAGGCCTTTTGTCAGGCTTTTCAGAGGCAGCCATACCTGGTCAAATGTACTTAAAGAAAAATACCTTGCAGTAAACATAGTTTACGATCCCTTGCTCTTTGTGCGTTCTACTTTTTTTGACCTTGAACCTTCCGAGTTCAACTTTGTGTCAGCCAATGGGCTCAATTTCCCTATCCTGAAAGAATCTGTAGCCTGGGTTATTTTTAAATGTGTCAATATTAAGAATACGGACCAAGCTCTGGTCGCCGACCTTGTCCCCTTAGAGGCTGGTTTCAATGAGGAAAACCAAAAAGACCTCCCAGTGCCAAATAGAGGGTTCAATGCAGTGCTTGAAGCAACTGTTCATGCAACTCGCTACCAGCTCACAGGAGAAGAAAAATATCTTGAGTTGATCCGGCATTACGAAACTCTGGCTTCCAAGTGTGGGGGAGAAAGAGAGAAAAAAGCTATGAAATTACTATATGAGGTATTGGGTCTATAATTACTTATTTTTAGTACAGTATAATATACTTTTTTCATAGGTTTTGTATTTAAATGAATCTAAATGTTTTAAATCAGCTTCAAGAGCAAGTTTACATCGATCTTCAGCTTTTTCTTGTATTTCATTCATTTGTTTTAACACAGTAAGCATAGAGTATCTGTGCCTTACGAAAAGTGAAATATTTTCCAGAATTAATCAACAACTCACAAAAAACTTAAATAACCTCTTTTAAAAATTTAAGCTTGGAACAAGTCCAGGCTATAATTTACCTCACGGTTATCGTCTTAGATGCCGTACTATTTGCATCCAAGTTGTAACGGTAAGGTTACAGGTATATGTCCCTCTTCTAGTGTATTTATGAACTACCCAATCTTTTGTCGAAGTCCGGCCGTCTCCAAAATCACACTTTCTGGATGAGACCAAGCCTTTACTTTTCCATTATTGTTGCTTACTATCAGATTAACAGTGTAGGTTCCTGCGGTGTAATATACATGCGTTGGACTTTGCTGTTTTGAACTGCTGCCGTCGCCAAAGTTCCATCTCCACTTTGTTGCATTCTTCGACAAATCAGTAAACTTCACTGAAAGCGGAGCATAGCCACTGTTTACATTGCTGCTAAAGTTTGCAACAGGAAGAATAGGAAGGTTTTTATCTGAGACAATTACCTTTCCTGTAATCATAGCAGTATTTATTGAAGTTCCGTTATCATCACTTATCTTTGCTGGCAGTATGCTTAGATCCGCTGTACCTATCTTTTTTCCGACTATGGTAATAGTTCCCAGCAAAACATTTGTTTTGCCGGGAAGAACTTGATTTGAAAGGTCAGCAGCTTTTATCCAGACCGAACTCGAAGGAAGTGCGGAACTTGAATTCAAGGTTGCCCAATTGGGAAAGGAAACTGCACTAATTTGAGCAATTGTTGGATCTGAAACCGAAAGTGTTTATTTTGGCTCTTCACCATTCTCTATGGGTAAAGTGATTTTTCAATTTAACCGCGT
>JAUPKV010000330.1 GCA_030837265.1 Methanobacteriota archaeon | reverse complement strand
TTTCCTGTCTGGGCATTGGCGAAAACACCGCCTCTCCCTACAAATGTATAAGCATCCAGAAGTACATTTATAAGTTTGTAGATGTATTCAATATTAAGGATGTGTACTACATTGAAGACTAAAGAGCTAATGGACGACAAAATAATAAAGAATTGGTTTTCGGGTATAAAAGCGACAAACAGTACAAAGAAATCATATCTACAGGCAATGCAAGGATATACAGATCATACCAACAAATCACCACTACAATTGATAGAAGAGGCTGAACATGAAATAAAAGCAGGTCTTCTAATGAGAGAAAGAAGCATCACTACTCACCTAATGGAGTATAGAGAGGGATTAGAAGCTCAGGATCTTGCGCCACTTACTGTGAAAGGTAGAATGACTGGAATTTGCTCTTTTTATAAATATTATAATATACAATTGCAAGTAATCCCAAAATCAACAAAAAATGCACGACCACAGCTAAAAAGAAAGCAAATTCCCACAAAAGACGATATAAGAGCAATACTCCAATTTTGCGACCCGTTAGAGCAAGCTCTCATGCTTGTTGGTGTTTCTAGTGGTCTTAGTGCCATCGATATATCCAACCTTAGAGTGAGAGACTTTCTAGAGGGATATGACCCAATATCAGAGATTACAACACTACACCTCATCAGGCAAAAAATGGACTACGAGTTTTACACTTTTTTATCTCCTGAAGCTTCGAAAGCCGTCAAGGATTATTTGGATTACAGAGGTAGAACTACAAAAGATGAAGGTCGCAAAAGAGATAACCAATTAGAAAAACAGCATGTTACGACTAGAGATGGCTATCTGTTTGTACGTAGAGCAATACCTGACGAGTATCTAAAGCTGAAAGAAGAGAAGGAGAGAGAGAAGCTCCGTAAACTTGATGAAAAATCTATAGTCGCAATATACCAGAGACTGAACATTGCAGCACAGAAGAGCGCGTCTTATGGCGAGTATAACATAATACGCAGTCACAATCTACGAAGGTTTTTCAACTCTACCTTACTTTCCGAGCATGCACAACTATTTTTCGTTGATTTTCTCCTTGGGCACAAACTCGACGCAACTCACGAAGCGTACTATAGAGCGAATCCTGAAAGTTTAAAAGAAGAATACAAAAAATATGTGCCTTATATCACGATTGAGAAAGCTCTTGATATCGCGGAAAGTCCAGAATATCTTAAGATCAAGCAGGAAAACCAGATCTTACAAACCGAGACTGCACGGCATGTTGTGGAAAGATCAGAGCTGCAGGAACTCAGGGCAGAGATAGAAAAAATGAAGGATACTGAATCTATCAAAGCTGACTATATGCAATTTGCGGACGTTGAAGAAATCAGGGAAATGAAAAATTCATTAAAACAAGAGCTTGAAGAGGTCTCGAAGCTGAAGGAGATGATGCTTAAAGCTGGAAAATGATTCATATACAGTTCTGATGGGATTGTTATTTCATATAATCCCCATTTTTTTTCTGCATTTTTCGTAATAGTCATCATAAAGATCATCTAGCTTCTTAACTTTGACTTCCAAGTTTCCTACCTTTAGCATGCTTATTGAAGTAATCTCATTTATCTTAGACACAAATTCTCGTTCTTCGTAGATGTCACTACCGTCTATAATGTCTCGCTGATAAAAGTGGTCGAAAACTTTGTCGAAGCTTATACTCGTATTTTGATACTGATTGACTACTATAGTATATGTTTTAGCGGGCAAGTCTGCCGGATATTCTTCCATTAGCTTTTCAAATATTTCATCAGACATTTCGTTCAATTCTTCCTGATTCTGCAGAGAATCTTTTGGAAATTTTTTCTCCCTTTTTGAGAGGATTTCATCTGATATCTTCATAGATAGCTCTTTTACAATTATTTGGATCTGCTTGTGGGAATTTTTCTCTTCTAACGGGAAATTTATTTCTTCCAATATCTCTTGGAATTTTTCTTCTGATATTGTGCTATTCTGAAAGCTTTGTGGAGAATTTTGATAAACATCCAAATTCACTGAATCTTTTATGTACTCTTCATCAGTAACCGACCATATGCCAGGAATTTTCTGAATCCTTTTCATACATTCAGGGTAAGCTTCGTGAATCAATCCTTCGATCTGTCTTTCGATCTTTCGTTCCATAAAGTCTCCGTCCGCCTGGTAAAATTTGGAAGCCCTGGCACGTAATGTCTCAATGTCAGTATCCAGACATTTCCCAAAAAAAGAAGCAGATAATGATAGTTGAACAAACGCTTTTTTTGTACGCATTGAACCTGCAGCAAAGTTAAACTTCTTAAGGACGATATTTACAGATTTTTCATATTTGTTCAACCTTATCTCACTGAAAAGAGACATAATATTCTTCAAATTTTCTATTTTTGTTATATCCCACTTGTTCTCAAATCCATCCCTTGGAGGTTTAATTTTTTCTATACAATTATCGTCTTCTAATCCATTCAAGTGGTTATCGATGTTCTTCTTATTTCTTATCCCATATTTTTCTCTTAAATGTGTTTTTAAATCTGTTACTGACACAGCTTCATTTTTACTGAGAATATAAGAAATAATTTCGGATTTTACTTTCCCTATGGGTAGACGATCTCCTGGACTTCTATCTTCTTTTTTTTCTACTTGTACCATCTGTAAATGCATATGCTTAGGTGTATAAGTTCTTTGCTTCTACCTATTGATAACATGGTGTATAACTTGTTTTTCATACCCCTAGGTATTACCTCATCTAAGGATATTTTTTTACAATCTCAAAACATATGTGTAGAATAGAGGAAAGACAATGTTAATCTTTAGAAATAGAAAATTGCAGCAGGTCAGAGGTTCATTTTTTGTTCTTTTGCCCCCAGAATGGATCAGAAGCAACTTAATGAAAAAAAGTGATTCTGTGAAAATTGTACTGCTTGATGATGGAAACCTTAAGATTTGCCCGGTTCCTGCCACCCGCCAAGATGAAGGAACCGGAGTACCGACCACAACTTAAACGGAAGTGTCCGGCTATGCAAAATATGACGCAAAGTAATATATCATTTTTGGAATGGACAAAGCTGATGAGTGCTCAGCATCCTGACATATTGGAGCATATGAGGAAGAGTACTGATCCATTGGATCGAGTTATCGCAAAACGAATAATGCAAATTGCAGGAGTAGAGAATAGTGATTAAAAACGATAGTCCGGAAGGTTCCAGGCTTCCGGAACAGGCAATTGTTTTAACTTCCATATATAAATGTACTTCTGAGTTTATAAACCATTCTGCTTATATTGACATTTCCTGTAATGTTTTTCAAAGATTTCCAGTGGCTAATTTTGATTTGAAGCTGGAAGAACCTGAACTTCCGCGGGAAGAGTTGCAGCAGGGTAGGAGGGGCTAGATATGGCACTTCCTGATATTAAAACAAACCCGGAAGAGTTGTTAAAGTTTCATACTATGTTAATGAAATATGCGCCAAACGGGTATTGTCCTTTTTATTTTGTTCTTGAAATCGGAGGAAAGGAGCCAAAGGCAGGGATAAGCTGGAAAAAAAATAGAAAGTCATTTGAACAAGCAATAAAGCTAATGGAGAAAGGGTACAACATAGGCATAGCGGGAACCGATATGGATTCTCTCTGTATCATGGACGTGGACGACATGAGCCAGGTTCCTTCCGACCAGATAAAACCCACTCTCCAGATAACCTCCAGAAAGAGAATAGGCAGACACTATTACTACTTTTCACTGGATAGATCTGCAAAGAAAAATATTCCAACCGGAGATGCTGGAGAAATAAGAAGCGTGTGGTACTATGTTCTTGTTCCAGGTTCCTATGTCAGTTGTGATGCAGAAGATATTGAGGCAATGCCTGAAGAAGAGAGGCAGTACGCTGGAAGATATACAATTGCTGTAGAGAGGCCCCTGTCTGAAATTACCTATGATGAGTTTCCAGATGTCTATAAGAGACGCTATGAAGAAAAGAAAAGGGATGACATTAGTAAAGCCCTTAGATCAGTAAACAAACAGATCAGAAAGCCTGTTAGCCCTACCCGAAAGGAAGGTAAGCTAATGAGTGCTCTTTGGGAACTAGATGTCGGAGACGTGTCTGGCATCGGTAACACAGGCGGAAAAAGAGTACCAATGCCTCTTGAAATGCACAGTTCGGGTTCTAAAACAGGTCACAATTGCAGTGTGGATAATGGAAAACTCACTTGCTGGAGGCACTATACCGTTCACAATGCATTTTCTTATCTGGCTGTACTTGCAGGGATTCTCCCGTGCGAGAGAGCAGGTAAAGAGCATGGCAGCAGCTACTTCGGTGTTGATATGTGTGACGGTGAAACCGTATACAAGGTATGGTCTTACGCTAAACTTCATGGTTTCATACCAGAAGATGATCCTATTCCCTGGAGTGCACTTGCTTACTATGTAATCTCCAAAAAAGTATGCGCAAAAAAAGACATCCTAGATGGTAAAATCCCTAAAGTTTTCAGCATCGTTGCTTTAATGATTGCAAAAAAAGAAGGGCTTAACTTTGGGAGGGTGTGGTAAACATGCCCTCTCTCGCAGAAATTCTCGGTAGCGCAGCCAAATTCAACAGCATAGAAGACATGGAAGAATTTGTATATTCTGAGCACGACAATCTTTTGCCTGAAGAACAGGTATCTCAGGAAGAACTTGAGAATTTTGTTGCTGGAATTGCAAGTGCAATTGAATCTCAATCGACTGTATTCAATTATGAGTATATGGACTCTATTCTGGAAAAAGAAGAAGTCCCTGAAAATAAGGAAGACAAACTCGAAGCAGCATACAAGTTCTCAAGGGCTAACATAGCCAGATATGACCCAGATGAAACTGCAATCTACATTAGCACACATATTAAGAAACATTTTAAGCTTACTGCAACTGAAACCAACTCAATCATCAAAGTAATTAAGAGGGAAAATAAAAATTTCAAGAAACAGTCTTTCACTCAGGTCTCTGCAATTAAAGAATCCGGTGTAAAATACGGAGACAGCATCAACAGTGAAGTCCTTGACAACTGGAGCGAGTACATCACACCTGCTGTAGATAACGGTTACTACATAATTGATTATCACGGAATCATAAGAGTTGAAGAAAGATTAGGAAAGGACGGTGACATCTCCGAGAAATGCATTGATGTTTGCAGATCCCCTTTCATCCTGTGTGGAATAAGTCAGCCTGTAAATGGAACTGGTACCTACTACAAACTCAGGTTTACTACATCAAAAGGCTGCACCAAGGAAGCCTGGGTTAATCATTCAGACTTGATAACAAAGAAAGGAATCAACGACCAGCTTGTGTCCCTTGACATAAACTGCCCTGAAAACGGTCTTCAGAGAGAGACAATTGAATATGTAAGCAGATCAATTGCAGAGTTCAGCAGATTTTACAAGACAGAGTACTCAGCAGCTCAGTGTGGCTGGAATGAAGATAAGACAATATTCGTCTTGGGAACTCGAATGATTACAAGTGATGGCGTAACAGATCTGCTACCCATCGGTATTGACAGTAACTTCGAGGAGCTCAATAAAAATGGAACTCTGGAAGCCTGGATGGAAGCAACCGAACCCATACTAACACACGATCTTGCAAGGTTCAAAGCCTATGATGCCTTTACAGCACCAATCAACTACCTTCTAGGTGTTGAAAGCCACATGTGTGACCACTATGGAGACACTTCAACAGGGAAGACTCTTACAAGTAAAATAGCACTCTCGATGGTAGGAAAACCTGGGAAAGGCGGTCTTTCATATACAGCAGACAGCACCCCAAAAGGACTGCTTATCAGAGTAAAAGAGCACTCAGACCTGCCAATTCTCATCGATGAAACCTC
>JAUPKV010000329.1 GCA_030837265.1 Methanobacteriota archaeon | reverse complement strand
GAGAAAATTCTGTTCAGCACTTTTGACATCTAAACGATGGACATCCTTCATGGCCTTTACCCCTAATTATATAATGGCCAATCTGGCATATGTCCGCATTTATATTTTTAAAAAAAAGAAAAAGAGAGATGAATTAAGATTCTCTACCGCTGCCAGTATTCATTGAGGTACTTGCAGACGGGTAACTATACCTTGACAGCGTCTTATATACTGACTGTGTAGGAGCTAGCCAGATCTTTCCAGTGCCCTCGAAGGTCTGAAGAGCGCCATCTCCACTGCTCATGTTTCCGACCAGACTCTTTGCAGATCTCTCCACCGTAAAGTTGAGAGAGGATGATCTCAAGAATACAAAGTCCCCGTCTACCTGCAGTCTCTCGTTCTTAAGCTCATATTTCAAAACCTCATCTAAAGGAACCGGGATTGAAAGTACACATAGTCCACTGCCGCTTATTCTGGTCTGAAACCAACCTTCTCCCCCAAAAAGTCCGGAAGACAGGTTTTTCTGGGATGTTGCTTCTATATTAACCCCATTTTCACAGCAGTAAAACATTCCTTTATCTACAATGATCGAATCATTGTTCAGTTCCATCAATATGAAGTGGCTAAAACCTGGTTCAAGGAAAAGTTCACCAGTCCCCGAGTAAGTAGGAGTGAAAGCAGATTCATTAGTCAGTTTGTTTTTTATTATTTTTTTAGCAAGTCCTCCAACTCCTCCGGTATCACATTGAGCACTGATGTTGCCTTTGTGGAAGTAAAGGGCTCCTCTTTCAGTCGTTACTGCGCTGTTCATGAGGGTAATTTTTACCTGTTTAAAGCCCATTCCTGCTTTTTCAATATAGTATAGCTCTTTTGCAAGGCTGACATCCCGAAGCCCTCGCAGATTTTTATACTCAAGGATCTCAATTTTTATCCCATCTTTCTCAGCACATTCCAGCACATTGATGTTATCATAAAACTTTTGCTCGATTATAGGCTCACCGCCTGTAAATTAATGTATGAAGTTTACCATCATGCTCTAACTAAAAAGCTTCACATGAACAAGTCAATATACTTGATTAAAGATATTAATATTTTTATTAGAGTAATTCCTTTAAGGGTAAGAAAAATTAGATATCAAGTTTTGTGCTTTCTTCCTTATTCCAATTTTAACGGGTTTAGAAGCTCAACATCAATCTAAGAAACCTCAAAAAAGAGATTTTAAAGAAGGTTGTGACCTTAAAACTGAAATGACTACTCTCGAATTATGCAGAGGTAAAGTAGTATTTGATTCCAAAACTTTTCTCAGCTCTGAAAGTTAAAGAAAAGTATAAGGCTACTTATCTGAGGCTCTCAGACCACAGAAGTGAACGGATCTAAAATTGCTCTACTGGAGTAAGAATTTTAGATTATTTGGATTCTAAAGGTCCATGATGAAGATATTTTCAGTTAAAATAGAAATTTTTATAAATTACAGGTCTATTAAGGATCAGAGCGAGATAAATTTATATGAAGATTATCTAGGGTGAAAGATAATTGAAAAAAAATAGAATAATCTTTTCCATTATTTGCTTGTCTTTACTTTTAAGCGTTCACGTTGCTCTTAGTACTCCATCTGCACCAGTAGTCTATGTTGCAGGAGACGGCACTGGTGACTTTAATAGTAATGGGTCAAATGATCATATACCAATAAATCAAGCTCTTCAATTTCTTTCGAACAATTCTGGATATACGACAGTCCACCTTAAAGGGCCATTCACATATGTAATTAATGACAGCCTCCTAGTTGGCAGTAATACTATTCTTGAAGGAGATTCTACTACAGTGATCAAACTGGCTAACAATGCGAGTTGGGATTCGTTGAAACCTCTGATACGGCAGAAGAATGATTCGGGAAATTCCAATATTACGGTAAGGGGTTTTGAGGTTAATGGTAACTATGCCGGTAACAGTAATGTCACATTGGGCACAGGGTATTACAATGTAATGTATTTTACTTACAGTAGCAACATAAAAGTATACAATATGTATATGCATGATGGAACCGGAGACGGGCTGAGGGTAAACAAAGGTAAAAATATTCAGTTTTACAATAATACTATTTACAAACTTGGGCATGACGGCTTGTATGCACTCAGGTCTGAGGATATAGAAGCCTGGAATAACCGCATAACCTGTAGAACTAACAGCGGTCTTAGAATATGGAATACGAATAAGGCAAAACTGCACGATAACGTAATAGGTTCTTTTTATGACTGGAGTGCTGGAGGTCCAGGAATACAGATTGAAAAAGGACATGATCAATACTCAAATCAAACATACGTCGTTAACGACGTAGAGGTATATAATAACACTATCAATAACACTTATGGGCCTGGAATCTGGATCATAGGTATCGATAATACTTCATATCCGAAAGAAGAGGCTCAAAATGTCCATATTCATCATAATACTTTCTATAACACCGGCACTAATCCAAACATTTACTGGGTAGGAGGTATAGTTGCAGCTGGATTTTACGATACCCTTATAGAAAACAATGTCTTTGACGGTGTATATCATGCTGCTATTGTCCACATGTACAATACAGGTACTACTTCTACTTCTGTGAGTTATACCAGTATGTTCCCTGCTGCTGCCACCGATCGTGGACGGTTAGGTTTTGACGATGTATCCACTACAATTGCCTCTGCTCTTGCTCCTACAGGTAGTGGGTATACAACGATTGTTCGAAACAACATAATTGTAAATACCCAGAAACGAACCAAAGATCCTAGCAACACAGGATATGCAATAATCAATAACCTTCCTGACACACATACTTTTATGCTGGATAATAATTGCCTTTACAATAATACTGGAGGCGATTATAAAAATGCAAGCTCAACTACTGATATCTATGTAGATCCTCTATTTGCGGACCAAAAAAACCACAACTACTGCTTAATGTCAAAAACTGGACGCTGGAGTGGGTTCAATTGGGTAAATGACAGTATAAACTCTCCGTGCATAGATGCTGGATATCCTCTATCGGACTACTTAAATGAACCTGAACCAAATGGAGGCAGGATCAATATAGGTCCTCAGGGAAATACAATGTATGCCTCTAAATCAGCTATTTCTGTCTTTCCTGGTTACATTAATTCCCCGAAAGACCCCGACCATGATGGGCTCTATGAGGATACAAATGGAAACGGAAAATTAGACTTTGATGACGTAATAGCATATCATGACAATATGGATCGGATAGTTGCGAATAACCTGACTGCCTACTTTGACTATGATGGGAACAAACAGATTGATTTTAATGACGTTGTGAAGCAATACGATATGATTTAAAAGAATAAAATGAAAGCAAAAGGAGAGCTTCTCTCCTTAGTAATTGTTTATTGTTTCAAAACTAAAGCCATTACTCAATATCTGGCCTATTTTCAAGCTCATAGCTTGGCATTTACAGGTTTAGTGATAGTTAGATTTCTGGTTTTTAATATGTCATAATTTGTTTTACCAAGAAGATAACAACAATTTTTTTAATAATGCTGCAGGCAATTGTTACGGCTGCACTTCCTCAGGGGATGACCTAGCAGACCCGAAAACTCATAAAACCTTCCTTTTTGACATGGACAGGGACGTTTTGAACCTCTTGCTAGAAGCCTCCAGATTTTGGAGCAAAGAACCTAATAAATCCTGGGAGAATAGGTTCTAGCTTATTACTTTTGGCCTAGCCGGGCAACCCTCATAAAGATATGTATACGGAATACCTATAAGGTCAACTTACAATACAATCCGGGCTTTAAGAAACGAAGCTAATTAATTTTAGTGCTTCTAAATTTCTTCAGTTTAATGTTATGTGGAAAAAATTTACAGATTCTTGCCCTGAAATAGGACTTTATTAATTTCTCCCATAGATATCATCAAACCTGACAATATCTGCTTCATCCACAAGTTCTCCTAACTGAACCTCAATAATTTCGAGCGGGATCTTTCCTGGATTAGACAGCCTATGCTTTTCTCCACCCCTAATAAAAGTACTTTCTCCAGGCCTCAAGAAAAATCTCTGGCCGTTAACCTCTACACAAGCCATACCTTTTACAACTACCCAGTGTTCGCTTCTGTGATAATGCAGCTGAAGGCTTAATTTATGTTCGGGATGTACTGTAATATTTTTAATTTTATGTTGAGGAGAGACTTCCAGTAATGTATACGAACCCCATGGCCTGTATACAGTCTGTCCTACAAATGCTCTCTCATCGTTTCTACCCTTAAGTTCGGTAACTATTTCCTTCACTTTCTGACTGCTGGATTTAGGACAGATTAATAGAGCATCACTGGTATCAACAATAACCATATCCTTAACATCGATAAGTGAAACAATTTTACCTTTTTTTGAATATACAAAGTTACCTTCCGAATCGAGTAACAGAGGATCACATTCGTGGATAACGTTTCCCACGGAATCTTTTTCAAATTCATCATAAATAGCTTCAAAATTTCCAAGATCACTCCACTTTTGATCCAATTTTACAACTGCTACTCTATCGGATTTTTCCATTATTCCATAATCAATCGAAATTTTTTGGACATTTGTGTAAATCTCGTCAATGTTACTTCCTTGCTCAAAACAAGCATAGACAGAATGTGCATGTTTTTTTACTTCCTCAAAGAAAAGCCCTGTCTCGAAAAGAAACATTCCGCTATTCCAGAGACAGCCTTCTCTAATGTATTTTTCCGCAGTTTCGAAATTTGGTTTTTCTCTAAATTCCGAAACCTTATAGCCCTGTCCACAAACCTCAAAGGCTTTAATATAGCCATATCCGATATGGGGGAAAGTCGGAACAACACCAAAAGTAACAAGGAAATCAGAAG
>JAUPKV010000328.1 GCA_030837265.1 Methanobacteriota archaeon | reverse complement strand
TAACCTTATCCGATATCGAACGTGTTCCCTACATTGTCCGTTCTGCAGCTCTTGTTTCGGACATTATGACCAAAGTTGTCATATCTGTTCCTTCCAATGCTCGTGCTATCGATGTCCTGAAACTCATTTCGTCTAAAAATATTGGAAGAGTTATGGTTATTGATAACGGGTCGCTTGTAGGAATCATTTCCAGAACGGATATTATGCGAATCTTGAGACTTAGAGCAGAGTGATAATAAAATTATTTTTAAGAAATTAAATAAAATTGTTAAAAATTATTTAAAATAAATTACAGAAATATGAAACAGAACCCTAAAGCAGCAAGAATGAGAGTTTTAAAGGAGCAAGAATGAAGGTATTAAAAGCAGTAAAATACAATTCCATAATAGGTTATCATAATCTGCCAATTATTCGCTTACAGATAAGCTTTTTTATTGCTTGGTTATTTTATGTGAAGAGCTTAATTATTCATGCTATAAATACAATCTTTCAAGTAATAGGTTCTCATCTGCCACTTTTATCATTTCTAATAACTCGTCGCAACAGAGAGATTGATAATGGACAAATCTGAAATTACAAATTCTCAGGACAAGGATCCTGACTACAATTTTCACAGTTCATCTCAGGAGTCGATATATTATATGGATAAACTTGTGACCGAATCCGCAGAAAACTATATTTCTACGGGGAAATCCAAAATTTCTGATTCTTCAATTAACGTGCCGCGGGGGGACAAAATTTCTGCTCCTTTATCTGCAGTAGAACTCGGGGAGATTGAAACAAAACTCGATATAAGCTCCAAACTTGTTGCAGAACCTCTTCCTGAATCAGCTTCGGAAATTTCCGTTCCTTTTCCTTCCCAATCTTCAGAAGAGAACGATGCCGAGTATCGGCCTTCAAAAATTGTGCTCATAGGGACAGCTCATGTTTCGGAAAAAAGTGTTTCCGAGGTAAAGGCTGCTATAAGGAATCTGAAACCGGATATTGTTGCTGTTGAGCTATGTAGGGGACGTTACGATTCCCTAAAAGGAAATATCCAGGAAAGCAATATTCCTATTAAAGACATTCTTTCTGAGGGAAAGATCCACTACTACTTCATTCAATGGCTTCTTGCCTATATGCAGAAAAAGATCGGAGAAGATATGGGCGTAAAACCAGGCGCTGAGATGCTTTCTGCAATCGAGGAGGCAGAGACCATAGGAGCTAATGTTGCCTTAATTGATCGGGATATCCAGGTGACGCTACAGCGCTTTTGGGGGAAAATGAAATTCATGGAAAAAGTAAGGATGGTTGGCTCCCTCCTAAGTGGTATCGTAGGAATCGGAAAAGGAAACGAGATAGATATCGATAAAATAACGGAACAGGATGTTGTAACTGCCCTTGTAAGTGAGCTAAGGGGTTTTGCTCCGACTGCAGCCGAGGTTTTAATTGATGAACGGGACGCATATCTTGCTGGGAGCTTGCTCAAAGTCTCTGCAGGCGGAAACAAAACTGTCGTTGTAGTGATTGGAGCAGGGCATAAACCCGGAGTAATTAACTATCTGAAGAATCCAAAAAGTATTCCTCCTCTAAATAATCTTGTGGAGATTCCTAAGAAACGCTTCAGCATAGGCAAATTAATTGGCCTCATTTTTGTTGCCCTTATATTTGGATTTTTTTTGCTATTACTTCTCTCTGGAGTTTCAACGGAGCATATTTTGTTAGCATTCGGATGCTGGTTCATTATAACCGGGGTACTTAGTGCAGCTGGTACCTTGCTTGCCGGTGGTCATCCATACTCAGTTCTGACTGCTTTCTTAGTCGCCTGGCTAACCACTCTGCACCCACTAATTGCTGCAGGCTGGTTTGCTGGCCTGGTAGAAGCAAAACAGCGAAATCCAACCACAGCTGATATAAAAGCTCTTTTAGGAGTTGAAACTTTCAAGGAAATGTTAAAAAACAAATTTATGCGCGTACTCCTTGTAGCCAGTTTTGCTAATCTCGGAAGTATGACAGGAGCTTTCGTTGCGGCTTATGTGATGGTACGGGTTACGGGCATTGATCCAAAAGATGTTCTCTTAGCTGGATTCCATACTCTTGGACTTTAAAAGCTAAATTAATCCCCTTTTGGGATATTCTAGTAAGATTTTTCACAAAAATTGACATCAGAATTCCAGCTCTGTAGTATGTCCTGACCTAATTATTTCATTTTACTCATTAAAACTGTTGAGCTCAGAAGAGCTCGTGTAGTTTAAACTGATATTTTCCAAGTTTTCCGCCATAGTTACCTGCTGAGATTTTTTTGATACCGGGAACGGTTACAGCAGCTTTGATTCCTGTTTTCATCGCAGTTTTTATACTCTCCTCATCAAGCCCATTTATGACGATTTCATATACAGCGTTAACATCTCCCGGAATTTCAGTGTTCTCAACTTTATCCTTTATGGAGGGGCAGAATCTTTCATTGACACTAGCTTTAAGGAATTTATATTTATTTGCTCCTGACTTGGATCCGCTGGCTACTACGCCTCCTGGGAAAGGAGTGATTGTTCCTTCAATTTCTGCAATTGCATCAACAGCAACTTCAGCGGCAGTCAAGGCGCTCATCTGAGAGTCTCCAAAAATAAAGAAGTTACCTCCTGCAATTCCTGCTACAGCTCCGATATTTTCTTCATTCAAGAAATCCCCCCCCATAATAGGAATTTTGTGTACTTTGCGGCCTGAAATTTGGATTTCGGACTCCATACCATCTCCGAAAAATCTTAGTTTAGCACCAGTATTGAACTGTTTTTCGGCCTCAGGAAGTCCGTTAAAAACTGCAGTTGTGGGAGCTGTAAGTACACATTGTCCTATCCTGTCAATTAACTGTTTTTCCAGAGCTTCATATTTAAAATTACATATCTGAATGTAAACTCCAGGCCTACCATCAGGGGTCTCATCTGGACTTGCCAATCTTTCGATCCCTGCTTCTGCTGGACACATTATAACTGATGTTGCAAAGCCTGTAGCTTCAGTAGCTGCCACAAGAGCCCAATGTTTAGTAACACCTGTTATGAGTACGCGTGCAATTTTGATCGGAAATGCTTCTGCATATGTATCTTCAATTTCTACTCCATTGATTTCTATAAAAATCCCTCATTTATCGTTTGTTACTATTTATAATTATTGAGGAAATAGTAAAGTTTGACGATTTCTGCTTCTCTCAAACAGAACTTAAAGCTTTATGCTGCATTTATTTTTTTCTCTATAGTTTTAATAATTGCTGTCTATGATTATATTTATTTTAAATATATTTTTCCAGAGAAAGCTAATAAACTAAAAATAAGTTGTGAAACAGCTTAGAAACGTTTCTAATAGAGTGAGATGTTTTTAACTTACATCATCCCTTTGGTTCAAAATATCAATTGTGTGATCTTTGTTCCAATAAATGAATAGTTAGCTGACAAAC